>DXVG01000152.1 GCA_019409045.1 Clostridiales bacterium
ACCATCACCGACAAGTACGGCAGCCATATCGCGCCCATCGAGGTGCCGATCATGGAGGGCGGCAAGTTCACCGGCGTTGTGTGCGTGCTGGAGAACAAGGCCTACACCGGCGAGGGCAAGACCCTCAAGGAGATCGAGATCCCCGCGAGCATGGCCGGCGAGGTGGAGAGCGCCCGCGAAGCCATCATGGAGGCCGCGGCCGGCGCCGAGGACGAACTGATGGAGAAGTACTTCGAGGAGGGCGAGCTCTCGCCCGAGGAGATCATGCACGGCCTGCGCCAGGGCATCAAGGACGGGACCGTGGTGCCCGTGGTGTGCTGCTCCTCGCTCACGCGCGTGGGACTTGCAAAGCTTCTGGATAACCTCATCGAGCTGATGCCCTCTCCGGCGGGCTCCGTGCTCGAGGGCGTCAACCCCAAGACCGGCGACGTCGAACAGCGCGTGTGCGCGGCGGATCAGCCCTTCTCCGCGCGCGTGTTTAAGACGCTGGCCGACCCGTTCGTGGGCAAGCTGTCGCTTCTGAAGGTGACCTCCGGCACACTCTCGAGCGATACGCAGCTCTACAACGCCAACGCCGAAAAGGCCGAGAAGGCGGGCAACATCTACTTCCTGCGCGGCGGCAAGCAGAACGCGGCGCAGAAGGTGTGCGCGGGCGACATCTGCGCCATTTCCAAGCTGAGCAGCGTCGCCACCGGCAACACGCTGTGCGACCCGGCCAAGCCCGTCAAGTTTGACGACCTCGAGTTCCCGGCGCCGTGCATCTCCATGGCGGTGTACGCCAAGAAGGCGGGCGAGGAGGACAAGATATTCTCCGGCCTGAGCCGCCTGATGGAGGAGGACCCGACCATCCGCGTGGAGAAGAACGTGGAGACCACCGAGAGCGTGCTCTCCGGCCTGGGCGAGCTGCACATCGAAGTGATCGCCAAGAAGCTGGCGGGCAAGTTCGGCGCGGAGTGCGTGCTGCAGTTCCCGAAGATTCCCTACCGCGAGTCCATCCGCAAGAAGATCGACGTGCAGGGTCGCCACAAGAAGCAGTCCGGCGGACACGGTCAGTTCGGCGACGTGTGGATCGAGTTCCGGCCCAACGACGACCCGACCGACACCGAGTTCCACTTCGAGGACGCGGTGGTCGGCGGCGTGGTGCCGCGCAACTTCATCCCCGCGGTGGAAAAGGGCCTGCGCGACAACATCAAGCACGGCGTGCTGGCGGGCTACCCGGTGGTGGGCCTGACCGCCAAGCTGCACGACGGCTCCTATCACGCGGTGGACTCCTCCGAAATGGCGTTCAAGACCGCGGCGCGCATCGCCTTCAAGAAGCTGGTGGACGCCTCCCCCGTGCTGCTTGAGCCGATCTACTCGGTGAAGGTGTATGTGCCCGACGAGTACATGGGCGACGTGATCGGCGATATGAACAAGCGCCGCGGCCGCATCATGGGCATGGACCAGGTGGACGGCCTGCAGTGCGTGTCCGCCGAGGTACCGCTGGGCGAGATGTTCAAGTACGCCACCGACCTGCGCTCCATGACGCAGGCGCGCGGCTCGTTCACCATGCAGTTCGAGCGGTACGAGGAAGTGCCCGCCGCCGACGCCAAGAAGATCATCGAAAACACCAAGCGCGAGGAGGAAGAGGAGGAGTAAGCCCCTCTCCGCACGCGAATGTCTTTGCAAAGCGCCTCTGCTCGCAGGGGCGCTCAGGATGTTGACAAAGTCAACATCCTGCCAGAGTGTTGAGAAGGCCCGCAAGCCAAGGAAGCGAGCCTGCAAACAAGGGAGCTTACTTGGACGTAAGTGACCGCAGTTTGCAGGCGAAGCTGACGCAGGAAGCAAAAATCACTTCCGCTTCTTTTCTTTCGGAAGTGATTTTTGCGTTTGGGGGCTTTGTCAACGCTCTGAAGCGCCTCTGTTCGCAGGGGCGCTCATGCTATATCGAGGCGCCCGCGCGGCCATGCCGCATGGCCGGGGTGCGCCTCGCGGGAGGAAACATGGAGCGGGAGATACTGTTGCTGGGGGACGCGCGGCTGTATCAGGCGTGCGCGCCCGTGGAATTTGCGGAGCTTTCGGACATGCCCGCGCTGATTTGGGACATGCGCGACACCATCCTCGCCTACCGGCGGCGCATGGGCGCGGGGCGGGCCATTGCCGCGCCGCAGATCGGCGTGATGAAGCGCGTGGTGTGCATGTGCCTGAAGGAGGAGCCGGTGGCGCTTTTGAACCCTGAGCTCTCCTTTCCGGACGAGGAGACCATGGAGGTGCTGGACGATTGCATGTCCTTCCCCCATCTGCTGGTGCGGCTTACGCGCTTTCGCCGCTGCGCGGTTCGCTACCGCGACCTTGGATGGGAAATGCGGGAGATGGCGCTGGAGGGCGACCTTGCGGAGCTTTTGCAGCACGAGTGCGACCATCTGGACGGCGTGCTCGCCACCATGCGCGCGCAGAGCGTGCGCGATTTTGTGATGACGGTCGCGCGGCGGTGAGGCGCGGACGGAGGTGCGAAAGATGAGGTTGTACGTCGCGCTGCCTCTGGCGGCGCTGATACTGGCGGCGCTGTTGACGTGGCTGTGTTACAGGGTCGCGTTCGGCCGCCACACGCCGCGCAAGAGCGTGCCGGTGTACGAGGAGCCGAAGTTTGCCGCGTATGCCGACGCGCTGCGCGAGGGCGACGCGGCATACGCGGCGCTGCCGTTCGAGGCGGTGGAGATCGAATCCTTCGACGGGCTGAAGCTGCGCGGCCGCGTGTGCGGCGCGCAGGAGGGCAGGCCGATGATACTGCTGTTCCACGGCTGGCGCTCCTCGGCGGCGCGGGATTTTGGCTGCGTTCTGGAGTTCTACAGGGCGCAGGGGTTTGCGCTTTTGCTGGTGGACCAGCGCGCGCAGGGGGCGAGCGAGGGCCGGAGCATGACCTTCGGCGTATGCGAGCGGTACGACTGCCTCGCGTGGGCGCGCTGGGCGCAGGAGCGCTATCACCCTTCGGCGATGTATCTGGACGGCATCTCCATGGGCGCTTCCACGGTGCTGATGGCCTCGTGCCTCGACCTGCCCACGAGCGTGCGCGGCATCATCGCCGACTGCGGCTTCACCAGCCCGCGCGAAATACTGCGCAAGGTGATCGCGCAGCTGCACCTGCCCGTGGGCGCGACGTACTTCTTTGTGCGGCTGGGCGCGCGCGTGTTCGGGCATTTCGACCCCGAGGCGGCCGACGCCGCGCGGGCGCTGGAGGCGTGCCGCGTGCCGGTGCTGTTCGTGCATGGCGAGACCGACGGCTTCGTGCCCCACTGGATGTCGCAGGAGAACTTCAGGCGTTGCGCCGCGCCCAAGCGGCTGATCACCGTGCCGGGGGCCGAGCACGGGCTCAGCTACCTTGTGGACCGGCCCGGCGTGGAGGCGGCGCTGAAGCAGTTTTTTGCGCAGACGCGGCCGGAGGGCGATGCGGGTGCGCAGGCGTGAAACGCGCCGGGTAGGCGCGCTCTCCCCCGCCCGCTGCGGACGGCGGGAAAGCGCGCCCCTTGCCCGACTCGACTGGTGCGGAGCGCCTTGCGGAAGTGGTCGGCGCGCGACATGCCCGGACGGGAAGGAGCGAGGATCGGAATTTGGAGAGGAATGTTTTCGTGGAGATGGAATTGAAAAAATGGTCGCCAGATGACGACGAATGTTTTGCGGAGTTATATAATAAGATAGACCGGAGTTTTTTGTCGCCCAACCCATGCACTGAGGAAGCAGCAAAAAACTGGATCAATATGGCGATTGAGAGGGATGGAAAAAGAGGAGTTTTTCGCAAAATAACTATGCACGGAGCAACTGTAGGGTCGATTTCTGTTAAACAGAAAGAAGATGTTTACAGCATAGATGCAGACATTGGATATCTTTTGTTGACTGAAGAATGGTCAAAGGGAATCATGACCGAAGCAGTAAAGCAGATCTGTGAGATTGCGTTTCGAGAATTGAGCATCCTTCGGATCACCGGTTTGGTTTATGAGCACAATATTGCTTCAAAAAAGGTACTGGAAAAGAATGGCTTCGTCCTTGAAGGCGTAATGAAAAATGCAGTCATGAAAGATGAAGTTCTCACCGACCTTTGTATCTATGGAAAATACAAATAATCCGCAACCGGGGCAGGTGCTGAGCGGTTTTTTGCGCGGATGCGGCTCAACGCAACAAAGAGGTGTGCGATGATTTACCGGGTTGACAGTCTCTCTGGAAACAGCATAAACCCTGTTACGGGGCATGAATATGACAACTCGTGGAGGATTTTCATGCTGACCGACAGTCCTGATTATCAGCAGATGTGCGGAAGCGGCAACGGTTGTGCTTATACGATCAAGACGAGTCGCAGTCAATGCGAAAATTGGAAAATGGCGGTTGGCGATTTCATGGGATTTTCTGAGGTAAACGAAAAAAACACCATTTTGGTGATGTCTGAGGAAGATCTGGAACCCGCGAAAAGCCATTATGAAGGGCACAGATTTGATGAACCGCTCCTTCGTGAGAACGAATCCCCTGTTTTCGTGCACAGTACGCCGATGAACCGTTGGAAACAAATTGAGCGCGACGGAATGTTAAAGAGTTGGAATATGCTCAAGGCCGAAAACGCGATTGCTGAAGAAGAACCTATTGGAATGCGACTTGGCGATCCAGCGGACTTTCGCGACTACATAATGTTCGGCGGTGGCGTTACAGGGGAAATTGTCGTGAACTCAAAACAACAGGGAAAGATCGTAATGGATACAGATGCAGAGTATCTTACCGGGGCGAGATTGTATTTTGACGCAAAGAGCATGGCGCATGACGGACTGCTTGTTCGGGACGGATGCCATTTGAAAGTGAAAGATAGGTTGCCTCTCAAACCATATCTGATTTGGGTGGCGACGTGGGAGACGATCGGACTTGCAAGCCAGGTTTCCACGCCGAAAACCTTCGCAGGGCAAGCGGACAGGCATTTTCAATCGATTTCACGACAATGGGATCGCCAATAAAGTTGCGGGTGCGCTGCAGTATGTTGACAATGCGGACCCCTCGGAGGCCTACGGGCGCTTCCGAGGGGGCAGAGCGCTGACAAAGCCCCCAAACGCAAAAATCACTTCCGAAAGAAAACAAGCGGAAGTGATTTTTGCTTCCTGCGTCAGCTTCGCTTGCAAACTGCGGTCACTTACGTCCATGTAAGCTCCCTTGTTTGCAAGCTCGCTTCCTTGCCTTGCGGGCTTTCTCAACG
>DXVG01000153.1 GCA_019409045.1 Clostridiales bacterium
CATGTCGCTGATCCCGCGGGGCGGCTGCGCGCACGAGGGCGCGTTTTCCCGCGCGCACGGCCTCGCGGGCATCCCCTCGCAGAGCGAGTGGCGGCAGGTGGAGCGCGACCTGCGCCTCGCGGAGGAGACCGGATGCAGATACCACGCCTGCCACGTCTCCACGCGCGAGAGCGTGGAGCTGATCCGCGCGGCCCGCGCGCGGGGCGTGGACGCAAGCTGCGAGACCGCGCCGCACTACCTGCTTCTGGACGACTCGATGCTCAAGGACGAGGGCCGCTTTAAGATGAACCCGCCCGTGCGCGGCGCGCAGGACCGCCGCGCGCTGATCGAGGGGCTTGTGGACGGCACGGTGGGCATGATCGCCACCGACCACGCGCCGCACGCCGCCGCGGAAAAGGCGGGCGGGTTTGCAAAGAGCCTGATGGGCGTGGTGGGGCTGGAGACGGCCTTCCCCGTGCTGTACACGGGGCTTGTGCGCGAGGGTGTGCTCTCGCTGGAGGGCCTGATCGCGCGCATGCACGACGCGCCGGCCGCGCGCTTCGGCTTTGCGGACGCGGGCGACTGGTGCGTGTTCGACCTTGGAAGCCGCTACCGGATCGACCCGGAGGCGTTTGTCTCCATGGGCCGCGCCACGCCCTTTGCGGGCATGGAGGTCTATGGCGAGTGTCTTATGACCATTGTGGGAGGAAAAATCGCATGGCAGAACCGTACAATCGCAAGCTAGTGCTCGAGACCGGCGAGGAATTTTACGGCCGCGGCTTCGGCGACCCGCGCGACGGCGTGGGCATGGCTGTGTTCGACACGTCCATGGTCGGCTATCAGCAGATCGTGTCCGACCCGACCTACGCCTTTCAGATCGTGGTGATGACCTACCCGGTCATCGGCAACTACGGCATCTGCGACGACGACTCCGAGAGCCGCACGCCTCTGTTGGGCGGCCTGGTGGTGCGCGACTACAACGACCACCCCTCCAACTTCCGCTACACGCGCACGCTCTCGGAGTTCCTGGAGGAAAACCGCATCCCCGGGCTGTGCCAGGTGGACACGCGCCGCCTGACGCGCGCGCTGCGCGACGGGGGAAGCCGCCGCGCGCTTATCACGGCCGCGGACACGCCCCTGGAGGACGCGCTCAAAGCGCTGCGCGAGGCGCCCGAGGCGCGCGACGCCGTGCGCCGCGTGTCCCGCAAAAAGCCGCGCTTCTACCGCACGCCGCGCCACCGGTTCAACGTGGCCGCGGTGGACCTGGGCATCAAGCGCAGCCTTGTGCGCTGCCTGCGCGAGCGCGGCTGCAACGTGACCGTGTTTCCGTGCGACGCCACCGCGCAGGACATACGCGCCATGCACTGCGACGGCGTGCTGTTCTCCAACGGCCCGGGCGACCCGAAGGACGCGCCCTTTGCCGTGGAGACCGCGCGCGCTCTGCTGGGCAGCGTGCCCGTGCTGGGCGTCGGGCTGGGGCATCAGGTGGTGGCGCTGGCCTGCGGCGCGGACACATGCCGCCTCGCCTGCGGACACCACGGCGCGAACCACCCCGTGCGCTGCCCGCAGACCGGCAAGCTGGAGATCACCGTGCAGAACCACGACTATGCCGTGCGGGAGGACTCGCTGGAGGGCACAGGGCTTTGCGTGACGCGCGTGGATTTGATCGACGGCTCCGTGGAGGCGCTGCTGGACGAGGAAAGGCGCGTGCTCACCGCGCAGTACTGCCCCGAGAGCGCGCCCGGCTTTGCCTGCGGGGACGAAACGTTCGACCGCTTTATCGAGTTTATGAGGGAGGCCAAGCGCAATGCCTAAGCGTACCGATATTCATAAGATACTGGTCATCGGCTCCGGCCCCATCGTCATCGGTCAGGCCGCGGAGTTCGACTACGCGGGCACGCAGGCCTGCCTGGCGCTGAAGGAGGAGGGCTACGAGGTGGTGCTGGTCAACTCCAACCCCGCCACTATCATGACCGACACCTCCATCGCCGACAAGGTGTACATGGAGCCCTTGAAGCTGGAGTATCTGGCCAAGATACTGCGCTACGAGCGGCCGGACGCCATCGTGCCCGGCATCGGCGGGCAGACGGGCCTGAACCTTGCGATGCAGCTCGAGCGCAAGGGCGTGTTGCGCGAGTGCCGGGTGGAGCTGCTGGGCACGAACAGCACCTCCATCGAGCGCGCGGAGGACCGCGAGAAGTTCAAGGAGCTGTGCGAGGAACTGGGCGAGCCGGTGCTGCCCTCGCTGATCGTACACTCCATGGAGGAGGGCGTGGCCGCGGCGGAGAAGATCGGCTACCCGGTGGTGCTGCGCCCGGCGTTCACGCTCGGCGGCACGGGCGGCGGCTTTGCCTCGGACGAGGAGGAGCTGCGCGGCATCATGAAAAACGCGCTCAAGCTCTCGCCGGTGCATCAGGTGCTGGTGGAAAAGAGCATCAAGGGCTACAAGGAGATCGAGTTTGAGGTGATGCGCGACGGGCAGGACAACGCCATCACCATTTGCAGCATGGAAAACGTCGACCCGGTGGGCATCCACACCGGCGACTCGATCGTGGTCGCGCCCTGCCAGACGCTCAGCAGCCGCGAGTACGGCATGCTGCGCGACGCGGCCCTGCGCATCATACGCGCGCTGAAGATCGAGGGCGGCTGCAACGTGCAGTTCGCGCTGGACCCCGAATCGTTCGAGTACTACGTCATCGAGGTCAACCCCCGCGTGTCGCGCTCCTCGGCGCTGGCCTCCAAGGCCAGCGGCTACCCCATCGCGCGCGTGACGGCCAAGATCGCGGTGGGCATGACGCTGGACGAGATCCGCCTTGCCAACGTGCCCGCGGCGTTCGAGCCGTCGCTGGACTATGTGGTGACCAAGATGGCGCGCTTCCCGTTTGACAAGTTCGCCACGGCCTCCAACAAGCTGTCCACGCAGATGAAGGCGACCGGCGAGGTGATGAGCATCGGCCGCACGCTGGAGGAGAGCCTGCTCAAGGCCGTGCGCTCGCTGGAGATCGGCGTGTGCCACCTGCACATGTCCAAGTTCGACCACACGCCCGACGCGGCGCTTCTCAAGTACGTCTCCATCGGCACGGACGACCGGCTGTTCGCCATCGCCGAGCTTTTGCGCCGCGGTGTGGACGCGAGCGCCATCTGCGCGCTGACGCAGATCGACATGCTGTTTCTTGGCTGCATACGAAACATCGTATCGCTCGAGCAGACGCTCGCCCAGCGCCCCGGCGACCTGGACGCGCTGCGGCGCGCCAAGCGCATGGGCTTTTCGGACAAGTACATCGCCTCGCTGTGGCGCATGGACGAGTTCGCGCTGCGCTCCATGCGCGTGCAGGGCGGCATAACCCCCGTGTACAAGGCCATCGACACCTGCGCCGCGGAGCTTGCGGGCGATATCCCCTACCTGTACTCCACCTACGAGGAGGAGAACGAGTCCGCGGTGGCCGACCGGCCGAAGATCGTGGTATTGGGAAGCGGGCCGATCCGCATCGGTCAGGGCGTGGAGTTTGACTACTCCACCGTGCACGCGGTCAAGACCATCAAGGAAAACGGCTACGAGGCCATCATCATCAACAACAACCCCGAGACCGTGTCCACCGACTACACCACCAGCGACAAGCTGTACTTTGAGCCGCTCACGCCCGAGGACGTGCTCAACGTGATCGAGCTTGAAAAGCCGCTGGGCGTGATCGCCTCGCTGGGCGGACAGACCGCCATCAACCTGGCCGAGCCGCTGATGCGGCAGGGCGTGCGCATCATCGGCACGGACTTCGAGGCCATTGAAAAGGCCGAGAACCGCGACGCGTTTGAAAAGGTGATGCATCCCTCGGCATCCCGCAGCCGCGCGGACAGGCCGTGACCGACATCGAGGAGGGCGTGCGCGTGGCCGCCGAGATCGGCTATCCTGTGCTGGTGCGGCCAAGCTATGTGCTGGGCGGGCGCGCCATGCAGATCGTCAGCGGCGAGGACACGCTGCGCGCCTACCTCAAAAGCGCCGTGGAGATCAACGAAAAGCAGCCCGTGCTGGTGGACAAGTACATCGTCGGCCGCGAGCTGGAGGTGGACGCGGTGTGCGACGGCAGGGACGTGTTCGTGCCCGGCATCATGGAGCTGGTCGAGCGCACGGGCATACACTCGGGCGACTCCATCAGCGTCTACCCCACCTTCTCGGTGAGCGAAAAGGCGCGAAAGACCATCCTCGAGTACACGCGCCGGCTGGGGCTGGAGATCGGCATCGTGGGGCTTTACAACATACAGTTCATCGTCGACAGGGACGAGAACGTGTTCGTCATCGAGGTCAACCCCCGCTCCTCGCGCACGGTGCCCTTCCTCTCCAAGGCCAGCGGCTGGCCGCTTGCCGACATCGCCACGCTGTGCATACTCGGCAAGAGCCTGCGCGAGCAGGGCATCACCTGCCTGTACCCGCCGGAGAAGAAGCGCTGGTATGTGAAAGCGCCCGCGTTCTCGTTTACAAAGCTCTCGGGGCTGGACGCCTACCTCTCGCCGGAGATGAAGTCCACCGGCGAGGCCATCGGCTACGACGACAGCATGACCCGCGCGCTGTACAAGGCTTTGCAGGCCTCCGGCATGGCGGTGATGAACTACGGCACCATCCTGGTCTCCCTCGCCGACCGCGACAAGGGCGAGGCGCTGCCCCTGGTGCGCCGGTTTTACAACCTCGGCTTCAACATCGAGGCCACCAGCGGCACCGCAGCCTTCCTCAAGAGCCACGGCATCCGCACGCGCGTGCGGAAGAAGATCAGCGACGGCAGCGAGGAGATCCTCGACTCCATCCGGCAGGGCTACGTCAGTTACGTCATCAACACGCGCGACATGGACTCCCCCGGCCAGCTCTCCGACGGCTATGAGATCCGCCGCTGCGCGGTGGAGAACAACGTGACCATGTTCACGGCGCTGGACACGGTGAAGGTGCTGCTGGACGTGCTGGAGGAGACCACGCTGACCATATCGACCATCGACGCATAGGAGGCGGCATGAAAAAGGGGCTGTTCACCGTAACGGAAAACATCCATGTGGCCGACCGCACGCTGCGCATGACGCTCGCGGGCGACGCCTCGGCCATCGTGCGCCCCGGGCAGTTTGTCAACATCGCGCTGGAGGGGCTGTTTCTGCGACGCCCGCTGAGCGTGTGCGACTGGGACGCGGGGCGGCTGGTTCTGATCTACAAGGTGGTCGGCGAGGGCACGCAGCGGCTG
>DXVG01000154.1 GCA_019409045.1 Clostridiales bacterium
AGAAACCTTGTTTGCAGGCTCGCTTCCTTGTCTTGCGGGCTTTCTCAACGCCCTGACAGTCTGTTGACTTTGTCAACATCCTGAGCGGACGCGCGAATTTTCGCGCGTCCGCCTTTTTTCGACGCATGCAGCCCTGCCTGCACTTTTTTTACGATTCAAAGACAAAATCAATTGAATTTTTCAAAAAAACTGGTATAATATACAACATAGGTTATCCGTTATGGAAAAAACAGACAAACAAATAACCAAAAATGAAGCAAGCAGCCTCGGGTGAAAGGCGTTCTCCCGGGGCAGATCGGAGGTCTCAATGAGCGTCGGGATTCGGATTCAAAACGCAGTCAAGCGATATGGAGACAAGACCATCATACCAAACCTGTCCGCGCAGATACGCAACGGCGAGTTTTTTACGCTGCTGGGGCCGTCCGGCTGCGGAAAGACCACGCTATTGCGCATGATCGCGGGCTTTAATACGATCGAGGGCGGCGATTTCTACTTCAACGACCGGCGCATCAACGATATGGACCCGGGCAGGCGCAACATCGGCATGGTGTTTCAAAACTACGCCATCTTCCCGAACATGACCGTGCGCAAGAATGTGGAATTCGGCCTGAAGAACCGCGGCCTCGCGCGCGAGAAGATACGCAGCGAGGCGGAGGAGTTCATGCGGCTCGTGCATGTGGACGAATACGCCGATCGCATGCCCGACCGCCTCTCCGGCGGCCAGCAGCAGCGCGTGGCGCTGGCGCGTGCGCTGGTCATCCGCCCGGACGTGCTGCTCATGGACGAGCCCCTGTCCAATCTGGACGCGAAGCTGCGCGTGGAGATGCGCACGGTCATCAAGGGCATACAGCGCGATGTGGGCATAACCACCGTGTACGTCACGCACGATCAGGAGGAGGCCATGGCCATCTCGGACCGCATCGCCGTGATGAGCGAGGGCGAGATCCGCCACATCGGCAGCCCCAAGGCCATCTATCAGCGGCCCGCGGACCTGTTCGTGGCCACATTCATCGGAAAATCCAACCTGCTCAAGGCGGAGCTTCTGCGCGACGAACAGGGCTATCGCATCCGCATGGGCAACGGCTACAGCGTGCCCGTGCCGGACATCGCGCAAAATGCCGGCGAGGGCGGCCAGATCGTGCTCTCCGCGCGGCCGGAGGAGCTGCTGGTACATACGGAGCTGTCGGACGAGGGCGTTGGCGCGGTCATCAAAGACAGCGTGTTCCTCGGCCTGAATACGCACTACTTCGTGGAAATGGACACCGGCGAGCAGGCCGAGATCATTCAGGAATCCCGCATCGATTCCATCCTGGAGCCGGGCACGCGCGTGCGCCTGACGCTCAACGCCGCGAAGCTCAACGTATTTGATGAGAAGAGCGGCCGCAGCCTGATGCGCGGCATCCACAACGAACTGGAGGTGAACGCGTAAATGAGGGTCAGGCACAAGCGGGACATATGGACGGTAGTGGTGTATATACTGCTGGCGCTGTTTATCGTGTTCTTCATTTATCCGTGCGTGCGGCTGTTGTGGGAGGCGTTCTACACGGAGGAATCGGGCTTTACGCTCGAGGCGTTTACGCGCTTTTTCTCCAAGAAGTATTACTACTCCACCATATTCAACAGCTTCAAAGTCTCCGCGGCGGTGATGGTGATCTCGCTGCTGCTGGGCATACCGTTTTCCTACTTCTACTCCTTCTACAAGATCAAGGGCAGGAAGGTCCTGTTCGTGCTGGCGCTATTGTGCACCATGTCCGCGCCGTTTATCGGCGCCTACTCGTGGATCATGCTGCTGGGCCGCTCCGGCGTGATCACCAGCTTTCTGGAGAGCATCGGCATAGAAATAGGCTCCATCTACGGCTTTGGCGGCATACTGCTCGTTCAGTCGCTCAAGCTGTTCCCGCTGGTCGTGATCTACATGAACGGGGCCTTCCAGGACATCGACAGCAGCCTTCTGGAGGCGTCGGAGAACCTCGGCTGCAGCGGCTGGCGGCGCTTTTTCAGGGTCATCATGGGCCTGACCGCGCCCACGATACTGGCGGCGGCGCTGATCGTGTTCATGCGCGCATTTGCCGACTTCGGCACCCCCGCGCTGATCGGCGAGGGCTACAAGACGTTCCCGGTGCTGATCTACGATTCCTTCCTGAGCGAGGTGGGCGCGGACTACAACTTCGCCTCCGCGGTCAGCGTGCTGGCCATCGTGCTCACCGCGGCCGTGTTCCTGGTGCAGAAATACGCCACCTCCCGCTTCAAGTTCACCATCAACTCCATGCACCCCGTGCAGAGAAAGCAGCCCAAGGGCGTTCGCGGCGTGCTGATGCATGTGTACTGCTACCTGCTCATCGCGGTGGCGCTGCTGCCTCAGCTCTACATCATCCTGGATTCCTTCCGGGACTACAAGGGCCAGGTGGCGCAGTCGACCTACTCGCTGTCCAACTATGAAAACGCCATCCGCAAGCTGCTGGGCAGGTCGGTCAAGAACACGCTGGTCATCTCCATCATCACGCTGGCGGTGATCGTGGTCATCGCGGTGCTCATCGCCTATCTGGTGGTGCGGCGGCCAAGCCCGCTCAGCCACTCGGTGGACACCATCTCCATGCTGCCCTACATCATGCCCGGCGCGGTCATCGGTATCTCGCTGATCATCGCCTTCAACACAAAGTACTTTTCCCTGACGGGCACGATGACGATCATGGTCATTGCGCTGGCGATACGACGAATGCCGTACACCAGCCGCTCAGCCACAGCAACGATGATGCAGATACCAATCAGTACGGAGGAAGCGGCCATCAGCCTCGGCGCGTCGAAGCTCAAGACGTTTGTCAGGGTCACCATCCCGCAGATGACCAGCGGCATCGTCTCCGGCGCGATACTGAGCTTTGTGTCGATCATCACGGAGATGTCCAGCGGCATCTTCCTGTACAACAACTCCACCATCACGCTGACGCTGAGCACATACAATGCCATCACACTGGGCTCCTACGGCACGGCCAGCGCGTTTGCCACGGTGACGACGCTTCTGACCATCGTCTGCCTCGTGCTGTACCTCGTCTGTACGCGTGGCTCGGAAAAGATGAGCATGTAAACAGGGTTGAAGCCTGCGGGCTCAAAATAAGAAAAGGAGAGATTACCAAGATGAAGAGAATCCTGAGCATTGTACTGATCGCCATGCTGCTGTTGACCAGCGCCGCCTTTGCGGAGGAAAAGCCCTCCTGGGTGCGCGATGACCCCAGTTCTATCGGTGATCGAATCGTCGTCTATTCCACGCTGGACGATCCGCAGCAGGCCACGGTGGAGAACATCTGGTATCAGTACTATCCCGACTGCACCATTGAGTGGATTTCCGATTCCGTGGGCAAGCTCATCGCCCGCGCTCGCGGCGAGATCAACAACCCGCAGGCGGACATCATCATGGGCGGCCTGTTCGAGTCCGACGGCACGGTGTATCACGATGTGCTCCAGCAGTACACGCCCACCATCTCGGACGAGCTGAGCAAGATCGATCCCTACGGCTACTACACGTTCTTTGACGTGCAGTACATGGCGCTGGTGGTCAACGAGGAGCTCGAGGCCGAGCTGGGCCTGGACATCCAGGGCTACGAGGACCTGCTCGATCCGGCGCTCAAGGGCAAGATCATACAGGCGGATCCCGCCGCGTCCTCCTCTGCCTATCGCCAGTTCCATACGATGCTGGCGCTGATGGGCGATGAGTTTGGCGACGACAAGGCGTGGGAGTATATCGACAACCTCATTGCGAACTGCGACGGCGTGATCACCACTTCCTCCTCGCAGGTGTTCAAGAGCGTCATCAGCGGTGAGTATGTGGTCGGCCTGACCTACGAGAACATCGTTGAAATGCAGATCACCAAGAACGGCGCGGACAACATCCGCCTGGTCTATCCGGAGGAGGGCAACACCGCCTGCGCGTCCGGCGCGGGCATGATCAAGGATTGTCCGCATCCCGAGGCTGCTGCGGCGTTCATGGACTTCTGCGGCTCCGCGGATTATCAGCTCGCCCGCTCTGAGGAGAACTGCGCGCGCGGCACCAACACCACCATCAAGTACGGCAACTACCCGGACGACAGCGAGCTCGGCCTTGTCGAGATCGACTGGGAGTGGCTCGGCACGCAGAAGGAAGCCCTTCTGGAGAAGTGGACCGACCACTGGGCGCAGTTTGCGGGCTGATCCACAGCGCGCGATTGATGCCATCCGGCATGTAAACCTGCCTGCGGGGCTTCGCCGATGCGAAGCCCCGCATCCACTCACAGGCACACAACGCTTCCTCCGCCGCGCGGCTCAACCTGCGGTTGAATCGCGCAGGCGCCGCGTCAACGAACGCGCCATTTACGGCGCGGGCGTTTTTTGTTACAATAATGGCACGGACAGCGCGCGTCCCAGAGATCATACGGGAGGAAACGCTCATGGAATTGGGTCACAGGATACTTTCGCGCCGCAGGGCGCTGGGGCTTACGCAGGAACAGGTGGCCCAGCGGCTGGGCGTCACGCCGCAGGCCGTCTACAAGTGGGAAAAGGACATCGCCTGCCCGGACGTCGCGCTGCTTTCGCCGCTGGCGCGGCTTTTGCAAACGGATGTGAACAGCCTGCTCGCGTTTCACGATTCCCCCTCGCAGGAGCAGATCGCGGAAGTGGTCAACGCCGTCTCCAACTGCGCGATGGAGGAGGGCGGCGTGGAGGCCGCGTTCGCAAAGGCGCGCGACGCGTTGCGCGAGTATCCCTCCAGCGCGCAGCTCCACCTGTCGCTGGCCGCCGTGCTGGAGGGCGTGCTCAACCTCTGCGGCGCGGACGAGCCGGAGCGCCGGCGCGAGCTGGACGACATGTACCGCTTTGCCACCGCCTCGGGCGACGAACGCATCCGCGCCACCGCGCAGAGCATACTGGTCATGCGGCTGATCAAATCCGGCGCGCTCAACGAGGCGGAGACCATGATCGACGCCATGCCGGAGGCGCCGCCTGTGAAGTGGCCCTATCAGGTACAGCTCCTGCGCGCCCGCGGCCAGCTCGACGACGCGGCCGCGCTGCAGGAGAAGCACATATTGGTCGACGCCAGCGCCCTTGGAAACGCGCTGATCGTGCTGATTGACATGGCGATGGAGCTGTCTCTTATACACA
>DXVG01000155.1 GCA_019409045.1 Clostridiales bacterium
TGGACGAGATCGACCCCAAGCTCACCCAGCGCGCCATCGACACGCTCTCCGGCGCCGTGTTCGCGCTCAGCGCCACCATCCGCAAGGCCTCCGACCGCACCTATGTGCTCGCGCCCAACACCGTGGAGGTCAACGAAACCTACGATGTGGAGCGGAGGTTCTAGCCATGCGCATGTATCACGTCGTAGAGGCTTTGCAGCTGTTTCTGCGCGTGCTGAGCGCCGCGATGTTCGTGTACTGGCTGCTGACGTTTCTGCGCTTTAACAATCGGCTGGTCGAGATACTGGCCAAGTTCATCTACCCCTTCGTCAAGCCGTTTCGCCGCCCGGCGATGTGGGTGATGCGCCGCACGGGGCTGCCGATCGACTTCACGCTCTGGTTTGCGATGATCGGCCTGAACATCGTCAGCGAGCTGATCAACTTCATCTACTATCGCTTCCTTCTGCCCATCGGGCTCATCTGAGCGATGGACGCGGAGGGAAAGCGGCTTCGGGAGCTCGCGCTGCGCGCAGCGCACACGGGCGAACTGGTCTGCACGCGCTTTCTGGAGCCGCCCGAGGAGGTCTCGGCCCGCGCCGCGGCGAACGCGGCGGGCTGCCTTGTGGCGTTTGAGGGCGGCTACGCGCTTGCCGAGCGCCGCATGGCGGGCTTTTTTACGGGCGATGCGCCCGCGCCGGAGGACTTCCCCCTGCGCCGGATACTGGCCGCGTGGGACGCGCGCTACGGCTCGGTCGGGCACCGCGACCTGCTCGGCGCGCTGATGGGGCTGGGGCTTGCGCGCGAAACGATGGGCGACATCGCCTTTGCGCAGGAGGGCGCCGTGCTGTTTGTGCATCAGGACGTGGCGGAGTATGTGCTGTCGAACCTGGAGAGCGCCGGGCGTGTCAAGCTGCGCCTGCGCGCGTGCGGGCCGGAAATCGCCCCGGCGGAGCCCAGGGGCGCGCGCGTGGTGCGCACAGCGCCGTCCACGCGGCTGGACGCCGTACTCGCCGCCGCCTGCGACCTTTCGCGGCAGGAGGCGCAGTCGATGGTGCGCGCCGGGCTGGTCAAGCGCAACCACGTTCCCGAGACGCGCGGCGACGCGCGCCTGGAGCCGGGCGACATCGTGTCCGCGCGCGGGCTGGGCCGCTTCCGGCTGGACAGCGTGGGCGACGCGAGCCGCAAGGGCCGGCTGCGGCTGGGTTTGTTTGTGTACGGAAAGTGAAGAAAATTCGATATTTCGGCTATCCGGGAGGATTTTCCCCCTGCGCGACGAAATATCCAGAGAAGATTGATCTTGCCCTCGGGCATGGCTACGAAAGGGAGAGAAAACAATGCCGATCAGTGTCAAGGACATACTGGAAAAGGAATTCAGCACCCAGAAGCGGGACGGTTATAATGTCGAAGAAGTCGATAATTTCCTGGACGATATCTCCGATCAGCTCAGCGTGCTCATTCGGGAAAACCTGGCGCTGACCGAGCAGAACAAGGCGCTGCAGGAGGAGAACGAGCGGCTGTCGATGGCCGCGAGCATGCAGGCCGAGGCCCCCGCGGTCGAGCCCGCTCCGGCTCCCGTGCCGGTCGCCGCGGCGATTGCCGAGCCCGCTGTGAGCACCGAGCCCGCCTACGACGAGCCCAGCTACTTCAAAAACCTGGAGATCGCCATGCGCGATACGCTCGTCAACGCCCAGCGCATCGCCGACGACACCGTGGCCGAGGCGCGCAAGAAGGCGCAGGAGCTGATCTCCTCCGCCGAGGAGCAGGCCGCGACCACCGTGTCCAACGCCAAGGTGGAGGCCGAGAGCGTCAAGGCCGAGGCCGACAACATCCGCAAGACCATCGCCAACTATCGCGCCAGCTTCCGCCGCTTGGTGGAGGGACAGGTGCAGGTGCTCAAGGAGACCGATTCTCTGTTTGACTGAGCCTTGAGCACAGGGCGGTTTGCGGGGCGACGCCGCGCGGGAGCACTCGCGCTGCGCCGCCCCGCGCGCTTTTTGCGCGTATACGCCCCCGCCCGCATGGGAAAACTTGTCGGCGAGGAGGGGCGAAGATGGACGACGGCCTTGAAAAGCGGCTGGAGGCGCTGGCGGGCACGCTGGAGAGGATGCGGCTGGACGAGTATGTGGAGCACGTTTCCAACCGCAAGCGGCTGCTTTGGGACAACCTGCTCTACGGCATGATGCGCGGCTTCGGGTTCACGCTGGGGTTCGCGCTTCTGGCCGCGCTCAGCGCGGTTTTGATCAAGAACATCGTGGTGGAGAATATACCCGTCATCGGCGGGTTTCTCGCGGAGGTAGTCCATGCGATCGAGGCGAGGATGTAGCATGCTCTGGCTGGCGGTTCTGGCCGTGGCGGCCGACCGGCTGACCAAGTACTGGTCGCTGTCGCTGGATGGCGCGACGCCGTTCATCCCCGGCGTTTTGCGCTTTCAACCGCTGCGCAATTTCGGCGCGGCCTTTGGCATATTCTCCGGGAACTCGACATTTCTAAACGCGCTGGTGATCGCGCTGTGCGTGGCGGTGCTGCTGGCGATACTGTTCTATCCGCGCATGACCCGCCTGGGCAGCGCGGGGCTGTGGCTGGTGCTGGCGGGCGGGGTCTCCAACCTGTACGACCGGCTGCGCTTTGGCTACGTCATAGACTTTCTGGAGTTTGAATTCATGCGCTTTCCGGTGTTCAACCTCGCCGACGTGTGCGTGGTGGTCGGCTGCGCGCTGACGTTTATCGCGCTTTTGCGCTCGGAAGGGGGGCGGGCGCGTGGCTGAGGCGCTGCGCTGGACGGTGGAGGCCGAGGCGGCCGGGGAGCGGCTGGACGCCTACATAACCGCGCGCACGGAGCTGACGCGCTCGCGCGTGGCCTCCCTCATCGAGGACGGACAGGCGACGGTCAACGGCGCGGCGGCGGGCAAGGCGGG
This sequence comes from Clostridiales bacterium, assembly GCA_019409045.1. Taxonomy (GTDB): domain Bacteria; phylum Bacillota; class Clostridia; order Christensenellales; family Aristaeellaceae; genus Pullichristensenella. Next base: position 2,895 of record DXVG01000155.1, read on the forward strand.
CGTGCGCCTGCGCGCGCGCGACGAGGTATGCCTGACGGTGCCGGAGGCGCGCGAGGCCGCCGTGGAGGCGCAAGACATCGACCTGCGCGTGATCTACGAGGACGCCGACCTCGCCGTGGTGTACAAGCCCTCGGGCATGGTCGTCCACCCCGCGGCGGGCAACCCGGACGGAACGCTGGTCAACGCGCTGCTCTACCATCTGGACGGCCTTTCCGGCATCGGCGGCGAGAAGCGGCCGGGGCTGGTACACCGCATCGACAAGGACACATCGGGGCTTCTGCTGGTGGCGAAGAACGACCGCGCGCATGTGTCCCTGTCCGGGCAGATCAAGGAGCACTCGGTGGAGCGCGCCTATCTGGCCGTGTGCATCGGGCATTTCAAGGACATCGGGGGCACGGTGGACGCGCCCATCGGCCGTCATCCGACCGACCGCAAGCGGATGGCCATCCGCGAGGGCGGGCGACGGGCGGTGACGCACTGGCGCGTGCTGGAGGAATTGCGCGGCGCTTCCTATATCGAGGCGCGGCTGGAGACGGGGCGCACGCACCAGATCCGCGTACACATGGCCTCGCTGGGGCATCCGGTGCTGGGCGACCCTGTGTACGGGCCGAAGAAGTCGCCCTATCCCGTGGCGGGCGGGCAGCTTTTGCACGCGGCGGTGATCGGCTTTGACCACCCCGCCACCGGCGAGCGCATGCGCTTTGAGGCCCCGCCGGAGCCCCGATTTTTAACATGGCTGGAACGCCTGAAAACGCGTTGACAGGCGCGCAGACATCGTTTATAATGAAGGCGACCTATCTTTGAAGGAGGTGGACTCGCGTGGACGAATGCGGAGGAAGTAGACGGAAACCGGGCGCTTGGGCCGCGCGCGTTCGCTGACCCATCGCTTCGTTTCCCCACAATTTCTTCTGCACGACGGCGTCGCCCCGCAAGGGGACGGACGTCTGCTTTGCATTGCGAAAGGAGTGAGGGAAATGCTCAGGATTGTAGAAAACACGGCGGGCGCGATCATGACGCCCGAGTTTGTGCGGCTGCGCGCGGACATGCGCGCGGGCGATGCCTTGCGCGCCATTCGCGCCTCGGGGCTGGACAGCGACGCGCTCTACACCATCTATGTGGTCGACGGCGCAGACAGGCTGCTGGGCGTTCTGGAGCTGCGCGCGCTGCTGTTCGCGCCGGAGGAGGCGACGCTCGAGACGCTGATGGACACGGCCTTTCAGAGCGTGAACGCCATGGACGACCAGCAGCACGCCGCCGCGCTGGTGCGCAAGTACGACCTTCTGAGCCTGCCGGTGACCGACGACGAGGGGCGTCTGGTGGGCGCGATCGGCGTGGGCAGCATCGTGGACATCATCGAGGAGGAGGACACCGAGGACTTCGAGCGCATGGCCGCGCTGGTGCCCGCCGAAGACGGCTACGCCACGGCCTCCACGTTCGCGCTGGCAAAGCGCAGGCTGCCATGGCTTTTGATCCTGATGGCGTCCTCCCTGTTGTGCGAGCGGCTGATCCAGAGCTACGAGGGCTTTTTGCGCTCCTCCGAGGCGCTGGGCGTGCTGATGGTCAGCTGCATGCCAATGCTGATGGACACGGGCGGAAACGCCGGTTCGCAGTCCTCCACCACGGTCATCCGCGCCATGGCGCTGGGCGAGCTCTCCCCGCGCGACACGCCCTCGATGCTGTGGAAGGAGCTGCGCACATCGCTTCTGTGCGGGCTGGGGCTGGCGCTGGTCAACTTCGTTCGGCTGGTGTGGTTTGCGGGCGCCGCGCCCATGGCGGCCATGTCCATCTCGACGGCGGTGCTGCTGGCGGTGGTGTCGGCAAGCGTGCTGGGCGGGCTTCTGCCCATGGTCGCGCGCGCGCTCAAGCTGGACCCCGCGCTGATGGCGGGGCCTCTGCTGACGACCATTGTGGACGTATTATCGCTGGCGATACTGTTTGCGCTGGTGTCCTCCATGGCGTGAACAGCCATGCACGGACAGAGCCGGAACCCCCGTTCCGGCTCAGGATGTCAGAAAAGGCCGCGGGAAGCGGCCTTTCAGTATGTTGACAAAGTCAACAGACTGCCAGGGCGTTGAGAAAGCCCGCAAGCCAAGGAAGCGAGCTTGCAAACAAGGTTTCTTACATGGCCGTATGTGACCGCAGTTTGCAAGCGATGCTGACGCTGATTGAGGGTCAATCCCAAATTCTGTGTAAACTCCAAATGAGGCATGAACAGAGCAGGAT
>DXVG01000156.1 GCA_019409045.1 Clostridiales bacterium
CGGTTGATGAGGTTGGTGATGGTGGTCTTGCCCGCGCCGGTGGCGCCCACGAAGGCCACCTTCTGGCCGGGCTCGGCGTAGAGCGTTATGTCGTGGAGCACGTCCTTGCCCTCCTCGTAGGCAAAGTCCACGTTGAACATGCGCACCTCGCCCTGAAGGGGCGTGGTGGTGAGCGTGCCATCGTGATGCGGGTGCTCCCACACCCAGCCGTCGCCGGGGATCTTCTTGAGCGTGACGTAGCCCTCGTCGGTCTCGGAGGGTTCGTCCATCAGATGAAAGATGCGCCCCGCGCCCGCCAGCGCCATGACCACGCTGTTGAGCTGCTGGGAGACCTGGTTGATCGGCTGCGTGAAGCTCTTGGACAGGTTCATAAACGAGGCGATGCTGCCCAGCGTGAGCGCGCCCGCGCCCGTCAGGGAGAGGTTGGTCACGCCCGTGATGGCGAGCGAGCCGCCGATGATGGCGATGAGCACATACAGAAGGTTGCTCAGGCTCACCATGACCGGCATGAGCATGTTCGCGTAGCCGTTGGCCCGCGCGGCGTTGTGGAACAGGTCCTCATTGCGCGCGTCGAAGTCCTGCTTGGCGGCCTCCTCGTGGCAGAACACCTTGACCACCTTCTGCCCGTTGATCATCTCCTCGATGTAGCCGTTGAGGTCGCCCAGCGAGATCTGCTGGCGCACGAAGTAGCGGCCGCTGCGCCCGGCGATCTTGCGGGAGACCACCAGCATCAGCGCGACGTACAAAAGCGCGAAGGCCGTCAGGTACACGCTCTGCGCAAGCATGCCCACCAGCACCGACACGATGGAGATCGCCGCGGAGAACATCTGCGGCATGGCCATGGAGATCATCTGCCGGAGCGTGTCGGTATCGTTTGTGTAGTAGCTCATCACGTCGCCGTGCGTGTGCGTGTCAAAGTAGCGCAGCGGCAGCGTCTGCATGTGGCGGAACATGTCGTCGCGTATGTCCTTGAGTGTGGACTGGGCCACGGTGGCCATCAGGCGGTTGTACAAAAGCGAGGAGAGCACGCCCACCACATAGATGCAGCCCATCACCGCCAGCGCCTTGGCAAGCCCCGTGAACACGGGGTTGTCCTCCAGCAGCAGCGGGGCGATGTAATCGTCGATCACGGAGCCCAGGAACATGGAGGAGAGCACGTTGGTGACGGAGCTTAGCACGATGCACACCAGCACGATCACCAGCAGCCGCTTCTGCCTGAGCACATAGCCCAGCAGCCGCTTTATCACCGCCATGTCCATATCCTTGAGGTTTACGCCCGGCTGGGCGTTTCTTGAACGCATCATGCCCTGTCGCCCCCTTCCGCATCCGTCCGCGCGTCGGCGCGGTCCAGTTCGCTCTGCGCGGCGGCGCTGCCCTGCGAGCGGTAGACGTCGCGGTAGATCTCGCAGGTGCGAATGAGCTGCTCGTGCGTGCCCACGGCCGCGATCTTGCCGCCGTCCATGACGATGATCTTGTCCGCGTCCATGATGGAGGACACGCGCTGCGCGATGAGTATCTTGGTCACCTCCGGCCGCTCCTGGGCGAGCGCCTGGCGGATGCGGGCGTCGGTCTGCGTGTCCACGGCGCTGGTGGAGTCGTCCAGAATGAGTATCTTTGGCTTTTTGAGCAGCGCGCGGGCGATGCACAGCCGCTGGCGCTGGCCGCCGGAGACGTTGGTGCCGCCCTGCTCGATGTGCGCGTCGTAGCCGCCCGGGAAGGAGCGGATGAACTCGTCCGCCTGCGCGAGCTTGCAGGCGTGCACCATCTCCTCGTCGGTGGCGTCCTTGTCGCCCCAGCGCAGGTTCTGGCGGATGGTGCCGGAGAACAGCACGTTCTTTTGCAGCACCATGGCCACCGCGTCGCGCAGCGTTTCCAGGTCGTAGTCGCGCACGTCCACGCCGCCGACGAGCACGCGGCCGCGCGTGGCGTCGTAGAGGCGGGGGATGAGCTGCACCAGCGTGGACTTGGACGCGCCCGTGCCGCCCAGTATGCCCACGACCTCGCCGGAGCGTATCTCCAGATCCACATCGCGCAGGCACAGTCGGTCGGGGTCGCCCGAATAGCTGAAGCCCACGCCCTCAAAGCGTATGGAGCCGTCCCGGACCTCGCGGACGGGGTTTTCGGGGTTGCGTATGTCGGGCGTCTCCTCCAGGAGCTCGGCGATGCGCTCCTCCGACGCGCGGGAGATGGTGAGCATGACAAACACCATGGAGACCATCATAAGGCTCATCAGTATCTGCATGGCGTAGGTGATCAGGCTCATCAGCTGGCCGGTGCTCATGCCGACGGCCGGGTCGTTGCCGGAGGCGACGATCATCCTCGCGCCGAACCAGGAGATGAGGATCATGCAGGCGTAGACGCACATCTGCATCAGCGGCATGTTGAACGCCAGCGTCTTTTCCGCATTGGAGAAGTCCTCGTAGATGCTCTGGGAGATGTCGGTGAACTTCTTTTCCTCGTGCTTTTCGCGCACGAACGCCTTGACCACGCGGATGCCGCGCAGGTTTTCCTGCACCACGCGGTTGAGGCGGTCGTAGGTCTTGAACACGCGCTGGAAGATGGGGTGCGCGCGGCTCATGATCAGGTACAGCCCCACGCCCAGCACGGGCGCGACGCACAGGAAGATCAGCGAGAGCTCGCGGTTGATGCTGAAGGCCATCACCATGGAGAAGATCAGCATCACCGGCGCGCGAAACAGCATGCGCTTGCGCATCTGATAGGCCATTTGCACGTTGGTCACGTCCGTGGTCAGGCGCGTGACGATGCTGGCCGTGGAAAAGCGGTCGATGTTGGAAAAGGCGAAGTTCTGCACGTTGTAATACATGTCGTGGCGCAGATTCTTGGCAAAGCCCGCGGCCGCCTCCGCCGCCGTCTTTCCGGCGAGCCCGCCGAAGAACAGCGTAACCACGGTGCACAGCGCCAGCACGAGCCCCGTGCGCCATATGTAGCCCATGTCGCCCATTTCGATGCCCTGGTCGATCAGCCGCGCCATAATGAGCGGTATAATACATTCCATGACCGACTCCAGCGTCACATACAGCGGCGTGCGCAGGGAGAGCCCCCTGTACTCCCGCACGCTTTTTTTCAGGATCGGTTTTGTTTTGAGCATCCTTTTCCTCCGTCATTCGTCCGATACGTTTTGCAAGACCTTTTTCAGAAGCGTGCGCAGCGCGTCCACCTCCGCCTGCGTCATGCCCAGCGTGAGCCTTTGCTCGATCTGCGCGCGGTGCCGCCGCACGCCCTCCAGGTATCCGCGGCCCTCGTCGGTCAGATAGACGCTCTTTACGCGCCTGTCCTGCGAGTCAAACCCGCAGCGAACCATCCCCTTGGCCTCCATGCGCCTGAGAAGCCCGGCCACGGTGGGATGCGATACCTGTAGTTGTTCCCCGATCTGCTTTTGCGAGGGCGGGTCCGCCTCGCGCCTGGCCACGCAGGTGAGCAGCCGCAGCTGCGAAAACGTGAGGCCGCTGCGCTTGAGGTTGTTGTTCGCATGGCGATCTATGTTGTCGTGTATCTTCTTAAACAGAAATCCGAGCGGCTCTTTTTCCTCGCACATGCCCTTCTCACTTCCTCAAAAAGTGTAGCACGCTACATATTATACCCGAGCCGCCTATGCGCGTCAATGGGCTGCGGCAAAAGTTCACCTCCGCTTATCATTCGCCACAAGTGTTGAAAACAGGCCCGCTTTTGGTAAAAAAAGGCGCCCGCGCGGGGCGTCAGGGCCTTTTGCGCAGGGCGAGCAGTTCGGGCGGGCTGTTTTGCTGGTTGAGGTAGTGCTGATGCACAACGTCCAACGCGGGCGGCAGCGCCGCGGCCCACGCCAGCAGCGCCTCGCGCTCGCGCTCGCCCTCCGCGTGGCCGGGATAGACGCAGATGGTGAGCACGCCGCCGGGGGCGAGCAGCCCTACCGCCTGCGAAACGGCGGAAAGGGTCGTCTCCACGCGAGTGGTGACGGCGTGCTGCGCGCCCGGCAGCCAGCCGAGGTTGAACACCACCGCGTCCACGCCCGGCGGCACATGCTCCGCCATGCGCTCGTGGCCGGCGCAGAAGAGCGCGGCGCGGGAAAGCAACCCCTTTTCCCGCAGCCTCTCGCGCGTGCGCTCGACGGCCTCGGCCTGCACGTCGAAGCCGTAGACGCGGCCCGCCTCCCCCACCAGCGCGCAGAGGCGCTCGGCGTCGTGGCCGTTTCCCAGCGTCGCGTCCACGGCGACCGCGCCGGGATGCAGCGCGTCGGCGATGAACCGCTCCGCCCAGCGGCGCGCGCTTCCAAAGTCCGAGGACATGTGCGTTCCTCCTTTTCCCCGGCCGCTCCCCCGATGGCGTGCGCGACTCGGGCGCGTTTCATCATAGCACGCCCGCGGGCGAGTGTCAACACCGGCCAAAAACGGAACGCGCCCCCTCAAAGAAAGGGGGCGCGCTTCTGGACGCAGCCTAGGTCACGATGCCGATGATGACCACGAGCGCAATGAGCGCGATGGTCACGCCGATGATGACGTCCATCGTCCTGACCGTCACCTTGCCCTTCAGACCGCCGTAGACGCGCTCGCGCCAGGGCTTGCGCTCGGCGGGCTTGCCCGGCCCCTGAGAGGCCCTTTCGTTGCGGCTCGCCGCCTCCTGCATCTTCAGGTAGGCATCGCGTCCGGGATCGTTCCACTTCATCTTACTTCTTCACCAGGTACTTGCGCACGTCGATGGCGACCGCGAGCACGATGATCAGGCCGCGCACGATGTACTGCAGGTACGCGTTCACGCCCAGGAAGTTCAGCGAGAAGTTGATGGCCTGGAGGATGATGGCGCCGATGACGACGCCCTGAATGGTGCCCACGCCGCCGGAGAACGACACGCCGCCGATGACGCAGGCGGAGATGGCGTCGGTCTCGTAGTTCAGGCCGGTGTTGGTGCCGACCGACTGAAGGCGCGAGGCCTCAAGGAAGCTGGCAAGGCCGTAGAGTATACCGGCCACGAGGTACACCAGCATGATGGTCTTGGCCACGTTGACGCCGGACACGGCCGCGGCCTCCTGGTTGCCGCCCACGGCGAACATGTTCTTGCCCAGGCGGGTCTTGTTCCAGACCACCCACATCA
>DXVG01000157.1 GCA_019409045.1 Clostridiales bacterium
GCAGGAAGCAAAAATCACTTCCGCTTCTTTTCTTTCGGAAGTGATTTTTGCGTTCGGGGGCTTTATCAACGCTCTGAGGGGCCGGAGCGAGCAAAACTCGCTCCGGCCCCCTGCGTTCGATCGGGTTAGAGGGCGGCGGTGTATATCTTTACGATGTCCTCCTTGCTCAGGGGCACATAGGAGCCGACGCTGCCCTGCGCGGCCTTTTCGGCCATCTCCTCAAAGTGCGTCTGGTCGATGCCCACCTCGTGCAGCGTGGCGGGCAGGTTCATGCTGCGGAAGAACTCGCGCGTGCACCGTATGCTCTCGCGGGCGACCTCGGCGTCCTCCCCGCGCAGCCCCCAGACGTTGCGGCCGTACTCGGCGAACTTGGCCTGTGTCTCCGGGCGCAGCGCGAAATCCATCCAGAAGGGCGTGAGTATGGCGAGGCCCTCGCCGTGGGTGATGTCGTAGAACGCGGAGAGCTCGTGCTCCATGGGATGCACGCACCAGGTCACCTCCGCACCGTCGCTGAGCAGGCCGTTGATGGCGAGGCTGGAGGTCCACATAAGGTTTGCGCGGGCCTCGTAATTGGTGGGCTGCGCGAGCGCGATGGGGCCGTAGTGTATGGCGGTTCGCAGCAGGCCCTCGCAGAAGCGCGCCTGCGGGTCGGCGCAGGGGACGTTGGTGAAGTAGTTTTCGAGTATGTGGCTGATCATGTCCGCCGTGCCCGCAGAGGTCTGCTTCGGGGGGACGGAGTAGGTGTATTCGGGGTCGAGGATGGACATCTTCGGCTTGAGCGCCTCCGCGCCGGTCCCCCACTTTTCGTTCTTGCTCAGGTCGGAGATGACGGCGAACTTGTCCATCTCCGAGCCGGTGGCGGAGAGCGTGAGCACGGAGTAGATGGGCAGCGCGTCCACGATCAGGCTGGAATCGATTACAAGGTCCCACGGGTCGGCCGCGTACTTCGCGCCCGCGGCCACCACCTTGGCGCAGTCGATGGCGCTGCCGCCGCCGATGGCCAGCACCATATCGACGCCCTCGGCCTTGCATATCTGCACGCCCCTGCGGACGGACTCGATGCGCGGGTTCGGCTCCACGCCGCCCAGCTCGTACACGCGCAGGCCCGCGCCGCGCAGAAGCTCCATGGCGGTATCGTAGATGCCCAGGCGCTTGATGCTGCCGCCGCCGTAGACCAGAAGCACCTTCTCGCCGCTCTGCGCAAGTTCCGGCAGGTGGCAGATCTGTCCCTTGCCAAAGTATATCTTCGTCGGGATGGAATATGTGAAGTTATGCATGATCGAAACTCCCCCTTCTGCTCGATGCTGTCTTTGGGGCATTGGCGCGCCCCCACGCCTATTCTAGCATTCCATAAAATGCCTGTCAAGCGCGCAGGATATGCAAAGGGGCCGCCGCAGCGACCCCCTGAATTCGGTCAGTACACCTCCACGATGGTGCCCGCCTCGCAGTTTTCAAAGATCCACTTGGCGTCCTCCACCTTCAGGCGCACGCAGCCGTGCGACGCCTTGCCGCCCAGCGCGGCGACCGAGCCGTAGCGCAGCGTGCTCGTATCCGGCGCGCTGTAGAGCACCGAATGGAACCATATGTTGCCGGTGATGCGGAAGGAGTACTGCGCCCAGCACTCGTACTTCTGGAAGTACTGCCAGCGGCTGAGCGGCTCGGTGGTGGTAGTGTAGATGCCGCGCGGCGTGCTGTCGCCCAGGCCCGTGGAGCAGATGAATGTGCGATCCAGCTCGTACTGGCCGAAGCTGTCCAGGCCGTAGACGTACACGCGCTGATCGTCGATGCTCACGCGCAGCTTGTACTTGGTCAGCTTGCCCAGCGCGTCCGCGGAGAAGAGCACGCGCTGCGTCGCCTCGTCGGCCACGCCGGTCTGCTCAAGGCCGTTGTTTGCCTGGAAGGCGAGTATGGCCGATTCCGTCTTTTCGCCGACCTCGCCGTCGATGATGGAGGCGGATATGTAATAGAGCGAATACAGCCTGCGCTGCACGCGCAGTATCTCCGACTCGGAGGCGCCGTCGGTCACGTCCTCGCGGCAGACGAAGAAGTCCTGCGTGCGCAGAAGCTCCTGCGCCTCGGCGGTGACGCCGTCGTACATGGCGAAGTGCTCGGCGTAGGGGCTGCCGATCTCGAGCAGGTACTCGTAGAAGCGCTCGATCGCCGCCTCCATGGCCGAGCCGTACTTTCCGTCGATGACGCCGGCGTACATGCCGTACTGCGCCAGCGCCTGCTGCACGGCGGCGACCGCGTTGCCCTCGTCGCCCCTGTGGATGTCGCGCGGGACGAAATACTCGGCGACGGGCGCGTCGGTGGCGAACAGGCGGTCGATGGTCTGCTTGTCCGCGACGCCGGTGGTCGTCAGGCCGCAGGCGAGCTGGAAGGCGGAGACGACGTCCTGTGTGTAATCGTCAAACTCCGTATCCGGATCGTCGTCCAGATAGCCGAGCGCGTAAAGCCTGCGCTCGACGCGGCGCACTTCGCCGTTGTCGTCGCCGAGGGCGACGTCCTGAAGGTAGGTGGAACGCTGGGTGTCAAACAGGTACTCCTGCGTAAGCGGCGTGGCCTCGCCCGTGGCGCTCACGGTGTCCACGCCCTGCTCGTTGAGGTGCTCCTGATAGGCCTTCACGGCGGCGCTGGTCTTTTTGCCGTACTGGCCGTCGGCATCGTCGCTGAGGAAGCCCAGGTCGATCAGGCGCTGCTGGAGGAGCTGCACATCGTCGCCCTCGTCGCCCTGCGAAAGCCCATCGCGCAGGGCGTGGGCGTCCTGCGAAAACAGGCCGGCGTAGGTGTCGGCGTCCACGACGCCCGTATCGGTCAGGCCGTGGAACTGCTGAAAGGCGCGCACGGCGTCGGTGGTCTGTCCGCCGTAGATGCCGTCCACGCCGCCGCTGAGATAGCCCAGGTCGGCCAGGCGCTGTTGTATGCGCTCGACCTCATCGCCGCGGGCGCCCTCCGCGTATTCCTCCGCGAGGGCGGGCAGCGCGCACAGCGCGAGCACAAGCGCGAGAACAAGCGACGCGATCTGCCTCAAAGCAATCACCCCATATCGTCATCGCGCCTATTATACAGGACAAATATGGCGGCGTCATTGCCTTTGTGTATCGGTTTGCGCATGCGCGGATGAAAACCTTCGGCGCGTCAGAAGTTCTCGGGGAAGTACTGCACGTTCGCCTCGGCGATCCAGCCGTCGACCGTGTCGTTGTAAAGCTGGGCGCGCAGCGTCTCCCCGGCGTAGGCAAGGAGCGCCTCATCGGCGAGGAACGCCTCGTAGGAGATCGCGCCCGGCTCCACGTCCGCCTCGTAGCGCAGTATGTACACGCCGTCGGCGCACTCGATGGGGTCGGACACGTCGCCCGGCTGCGCCAGCGCCATTGCGGCGGAGACGAAATCGGGGTCGAGCTGCTCGCTGCCGAGGCGGACGTAGTAGCCGTCGCGGCTGCCCGCTTCGCTCTCCATGTAGGGGTCCGCGCCGTACTCGGCGACGATGAGGTCAAAGTCGTCGCCCGCCTCGATGCGCGTGCGCACTTCCTCGACGATGGGGTCCAGCGCGCGGTAGAGCTGCTCGATCTCGGCCACGGCGGCGGTGACGGTCTCCTGGTCGGCGGTGGACGAAAGCGTTTCGTTGATCTCGGCCATGCGCGCCGCGCTCGCATCGTCAAAGCCGATGAGCACGCGCTTGACGCGGCGGTAGCCCTCCGGGTTCCAGAACACGGCCTCGCCGTTGAGGCGGTCGATCTCGTAGGCGACCGGGTCGGAGGTGTAATTTAGCTCGGCGGTGGAGCACGCCTCGTCGTAGAAGGCGCGAAGCTGCTCGTCGGTGAGGGCCGCGTCGCCCACGATCGCCTGGTACAGCCGTTCGCCCCAGCTCTGGGTGATCTTGTCCTCTACCATGCCCTCCAGCGTGGTGCCCTCGGAGGCCAGGAACGATTCCACGCTTGCGCGGTTTTCCTCGTCGCTCTTCTCCGGGTCGGCCTGATAGGCGAGGTAGTACTCGACCATCTCATCGTATTCCTGCTGCGCCTCCTGGCGGATCTGCGCCTCCTGCTCGTCGGTGGGCTCGTACACGCCCAGCTCGCGCGCCTTGCTCTCCAGAATGGCCGATTCGACGAGGTTTGCGAGCACCTCTTCCTTGATGATGTCCTCGTACTCGTCGGGGTCGAAGCCCAGCGACTCGTAGGTGTAGGCCATGTAGTCGTACTCGGCTTTTGCCTCGCTGACGGTGATGATCCCGCCGTCAAAGCTGGCGGCGAACAGCCGGCCGCCCGGCTCCTGCGACAGAAGCTCGCGCAGCTCGGCGTTTTCGGCCTCGAGCTGGGCGATCTGTTCCTCGAGCTGCGCGATCTGGTCGCTCTGGGCCAGCGCGGATGGGGCGGCAAGCAGAAGCGCCAGCGCGCACAGAAGCATCCTTTTGAGCATTCTTCTCCCTCCCTTTGGGGCGTTTTGCTGATTATACCACAGCTTGGGCGCGCCGGGGACGCCTGACAAGAAATCGTCCGCTTTTTTTCGCAAAGGGCGGGTCACTTGCCCAGCGCCTTGAAGCCCTCGCCCAGCGCCTCGTGGACGTTGTGGGCGATGACGAAGGCGCGGGGGTCCACGCTGAAGACGATGGCGCGCAGGCGCACGGCCTCCATGCGGCTGACCACGCACAAAAGCATCGTGCGGCCCTCGCCGCTGTACATGCCGCGCGCGTCGAGCGCCGTGACGCCGCGGTCGAGCTCCTTCATGATGCGCTCGGCGATTTCATCGCCGTGGGTGGTGATGATAAAGTGCGAGCGCGCAAGGCCGGGGCCCTCGAGCACCTGGTCGACCACCACGTTCATCACAAACGCGCTGATGAGCGCGTACATCGCCGCCGACGGGTCGAACACGAAGCCCGAGGCCACGATGACCGTCGCGTCCACGGCAAAGAGGCAGTGGCTGACCTTGAGCGCGGGGAAGCGCCGGTTCAGAAGCGCCGCCAGCATGTCCGAGCCGCCGGTGGTGGCGTTGCCGCGCAGGATCAGGCCGAAGCCCACGCCGCACAGCACGCCGCCGAACACCGCCGAGAGCAGTATGTCGTCGGTCACGGCGGGCA
>DXVG01000158.1 GCA_019409045.1 Clostridiales bacterium
AGGGCGTGGAGGACCAGGGCGCCGTCGCCGGACAGCTCGTCGTTCACGGCCTGGCAGAGTACATACTCGGCGCTTAAGGGGCGCCGCGACCCGAACGAACGAGGTTTGTTGCGTCCGCGCTTTGACGGACGTAAAATAAAGAGGAGGAGACTCGCCATGAAGAAACTTGTTTCCATTTTGCTCGCGCTTTCCATGCTCCTGTGCGCCTTTGCGGCCTTCGCGGAGGAGGAGGCGGAGGGCTACAAGATCGCCGTCGTGCCGAAGATGACCTCGATCGCCTGGTTTGAGCGCATGGAAGTCGGCGTGCAGCAGTACAACGAGGCCAACGGCACCGACTACGTCTACACCGGCTCGGTCGAGGGCGCGGAGCAGGCGGCGCATGTGGAATCCCTGCTGGGTGCGGGCTACGACGCGATCTGCGTGGTTCCCTTCGACACTGAGGCGCTGGACCCGATCCTCGCCAGGGCGCGCGAGATGGGCATCGTGGTCATCACGCATGAGGCCGCGGGCCTGCAGAACGTCGACTACGACATCGAGGCGTTTGACAACACCGCCTACGGCGAGCACTTCATGGCCGCCATCGGCGAGGCCACCGGCGGCACCGGCGAGTACATACAGATCGTCGGCGCTCTGACCTCCGCCTCCCACATGCAGTGGATTGAGGGCGCGCAGGCCTATCAGGAGGCCAACTTCCCCGACATGAAGCAGGTGGGCACGCTCGAGTCCGCGGACAACCAGTCCACCTCCTATGAGAAGGTCAAGGAGGCCCTGACGGCCAATCCGAACATCGTGGCCATCCAGGGCAGCGCCATGGGCGACGTTGCGGGCGCCGCGCTCGCGGTAGAGGAGCTGGGCCTTGCGGGTCAGGTCACGATCATCGGCACCTCGCTGGTGTCGGTCTCCGGCAAGTACGTCGAGGACGGCACGATCCAGATGATCGGCTTCTGGGATCCCGCGCTGGCCGGTCAGGCGATGATCGAGCTCGCCATCGCCACGCTTGAGGGCACCGCCGCCGACGGCATGAGCCTGCCGGTGGAGGGCTACAACGACCTCAAGCTGGTGGACAACGTGTTCTACGCCAACGCCTGGATCGACGTGGACGCCTCCAACGTGGCGGACGAGGCCTACAACTTCTAAGGCGTTCATCCAACGCAACTGCAACCATATTCGAACTGCCGACGGCCCCTGCGGCCGTCGGCATTCAGGATTATTCGTTTCGTCGGCATGTCCCGGCGCGGCGCACTATGAACGGCCCGCATGTGCGGGCGGGAAACGAGGTGGAACCGTGGCAAACGCCTTCCTTTCGCTGCAGGGCGTCAGCAAGTCCTTCGGCGGCGTCAAGGCCCTCCAGAACGTTGACCTGACGCTCAACTACGGCGAGGTGCACTGCCTTGCCGGAGAGAACGGCAGCGGCAAGTCCACGCTGATCAAGGTCATCTCCGGGATCCACGAGGCGGACGCGGGCAGCATCCGCATCGAGGGCAAGCCCGTGGGCAGGCTCCGGCCCATCGACGCCATACGGCACGGCATACAGGTGATCTATCAGGACTTTGCCGTGTTTCCGAACCTGAGCGTCATGGAAAACATATCCATGAACCATCAGCTCATGACCGGGGCGAAGCTCATGAACTGGCGAAAGTCCCGCTCGCTCGCTCTGGAGGCCATGCAGCGCATCGGCGCGCAGATCGACCCCGAGCTGCCCGTGGAGAGGCTGTCGGTGGCCAACAAGCAGCTGGTGGCGATCCTGCGCGCGATCATCAACGACGCAAAGCTGCTGATCCTGGACGAGCCGACCACCGCGCTTACCGCGCGCGAGGTGGACATGCTGTTCTCCACCGTGCGCATGCTGCGCGACAAGGGCATGGCGATCATGATCGTCAACCACAAGCTCGACGAGATCTATGAGATCGCCGACCGCCTGACCGTGCTGCGCAACGGCGCCTATGTCTCCAGCGGCATGATCGGCGAATACGACCGCGCGCGCTTTGTCCGCGACCTGACCGGAAGGGACATATCCGAGCAGAAGTACCAGCCGGATGTGTCCGGCGGGGATATACTGACGGTGAAGTCCCTCACCCGCAGGGGCTCCTTTGAGGACGTGAGCTTCTCGCTGAAGAAGGGCGAGGTGCTGGGCATCACGGGCCTGCTCGGCAGCGGCCGCGGCGAGATCGGCGACGCGCTGTTCGGCGTTCAGCCCGCGGATTCGGGCAGCATCGCGCTCAACGGGCGCGACATACGCATTCGCTCTATCGGCGACGCCATGAAAAACAAGATCGCCTATGTGCCGGAGGACAGGCTCACGCAGGGGCTGTTTCTGGACCGCTCGATCCTGGATAACACCGTGGCGGCCTCCCTTCCGGACTACTTTCACGGCATATCGCTCGATCACAAGGCGCTGCTGCGGGATTCGGAGGCATGGGTGGAGAAGATCGGCGTGGTCACGCCCTCTGTACATCCGCCCATCCGCACGCTCTCGGGCGGCAACCAGCAGAAGGTCGTGCTGGCAAAGTGGCTCAACACAAAGCCCGAGCTGCTCGTGCTCAACGGCCCGACGGTGGGCGTGGACATCGGCGCGAAGGCCGACATCCACGGCATACTGCGCTCTCTGGCCGCGGACGGCGTGGGCATCATCGTCATATCGGACGATCTTTCCGAGCTGATCACCAACTGCAACCGCATACTCATCATGCGCGAGGGCAGGCTGGCGTGCGAAGTAAACTCCAGCGACTGTGACGAGAGCCGCCTCGCCGCGCTCTTGAGCGGAAAGGAGGGTGACGCATGAGAAGAAAGAGCGCCTCGGAGATATTCACTTCCAATCAGATGATCCTCGTGTACATCATCACGGCGCTGTGCGTCGCGATCGGGCTGCGCAATCAGGCGTTTTTCAGCGTTCCCACCATCATTACGCTGTGCAGGGCCATGCTGGTCACGCTCTGCTTCGCCATTTGCGAAATGCTCATCATCATAAGCGGCGGCATCGACGTCTCCTTCCCCGCCATCGGCTGCGCCGCGCTGTTCATCCCCATCACGATCATGACCGAGAACGGCCTGGACGGCGTCGCGCTCGCGTTTGTCATGGCGACCGCGATCGGCGCGATCTTCGGCGCGCTCAACGCCTTCCTCATCGCGGGCATACAGCTCCCGCCGCTGATCGCCACGCTGGGCGTGAGCAGCATCGTCAACGGCGGATTGCTGTTCTTCTTCGGCTCCAAGGAGATCTCCAACCTGCCCGACGCGGTGGACGCCGTGTCCAAGCAGTACCTGTTCACCTATACCGCGCCCACGGGGCTGCAATACAAGCTGACAGTGCTGTTCATCATACCGGTGATACTGTGCGTGGTCGTCGCGCTGATGCTTCGATTCACGATGCTGGGCCGCGGCATCTACGCCATCGGCGGCGACGGGAACGCAGCGCGCATCGCGGGCTTCAACGTGCGGCGCATACGCACGTTCGTATACCTGTTCTCGGGCTGCGTGACCGGCATCGCGGCCATGGCGTACTGCATACTGATGCGCACCGCGAACCCAAAGAACCTGATGGGGAGCGAGATGATGGTCATCGCCGCGGTCGTCGTGGGCGGAACGCGCATCACCGGCGGACACGGCGGCGTGATCGGCACCGTGCTGGGCGTGCTTCTGATCACGCTGATCCAGAACAACCTGATCATGCTCGGCGTGCCGACGTACTGGCAGAAATTCGTCGTCGGGCTGGTGATCGTCATGGGAACCTCGATTACCTCGCTGCGCGCCAAGCGCATCGCGCAGGGCAGAAAGGTCTAGGGGGTGGCGTCTATGAAGAGCAGTCACGCAAACCATGCCCAGAGCAACAACCGAAGCCTGTATGTGCTGGCGGTGATGATCGGTGTCGTGCTCGTCGCCATGGCCATCGTCTCCCCCGGCAACTACTACGGCGTGGACAATCTCCGCTCGATGATCTTCCAGTTTCCCGAATACGGGCTCATCGCCTACGGCATGATGCTGGCGATGATGTCCGGCGGCATCGACCTGTCACTGGTGGGCATCGCCAACCTCGCGGGCATCGTGGCGGCGAAGATCATGCTGGATATGGGCGGCAGCGGCCTTTCCATCGCGTTGAGCTGTCTCGCGGCGCTGTGCGTGGGCTGCCTGTGCGGCCTGTTCAACGGCTTTATGATCGGGCAGCTTCGCGTTCCCGCGATGCTGGTCACGCTCTGCGGGCTGCACCTGTACACAGGGCTGGGGCTTGCCATTACCACGGGCCCCGCGCTCAACGGCCTGCCGGAGGTCTTCATCCAGATCGCAAACGGCAGCCTGGGAAGCTTCCCCAACGTGCTGTTCATCTTCGCGGTGGTGCTGGCGGGAATTGCGTTCCTGATGCGCTGCACGGTGTTTGGAAAGCAGCTTCTGTTCATGGGCAGCAACAACGAGGCCTCGCGCTATTCCGGCATCGACACGCTGAAGGTCACGCTTTTGACGTACATGTTCTCCGGCATACTCGGCAGCATAAGCGGCCTGCTGATCTCCTCGCACTTTGGCTCCGCCAAGTCCGACTACGGCTCCTCCTACACGCTTTTGTCCCTGCTGATCGCGGTGCTTGGAGGCATCCACCCGGACGGCGGGCGCGGAAGCGTGCTGGGCGTGACGCTTTCGATACTGCTTTTGCAGCTGATCTCCAACGCCTTCAGCGTGCTGGAGGTGGATACGACGCTCAAGACGTTCGTCTATGGCCTGCTGCTGATCGGCTCGCTCTCCTTCACCGCGCTGACGGCGAACCGCAAGCCCCGGCGCAGACGGGCCGACGCCGCGGCGGTCAAAAACGGCTGATCGCCCGCAAGGCAGAAGCGCCGCCCCGCGCGGACACGCACAGTGTCCTCGCGCGGGGCGGCGCTTTTTTTCGGGTTTGGGTATCTACGCCTCGGGCGCGAGCAGCCGGGCAAACGCGGCCTCGGCGTCCGCGCGCAGGAAGCGCGGGGGAAGCCGAAAATCGGTGATGTAGACGTCCGCGGTGGCGAGCACCTCCTCGCGGTGGCGCAGCGCCGTGTAGTCCTCGACGGCG
>DXVG01000159.1 GCA_019409045.1 Clostridiales bacterium
TAAGAGACAGACCTCGTACAGCGCCGCCTGCGCAAAGCCGTAGGCGCGCTCCTCCAGGTCGCCGTCGTCGTCGCCCATCACGATCAGCGCAAACCCGCTTGCGACCTCGCAGGCGTTGACCGCGTCGCCCGAGCCGTCCGCCAGGCGATAGAGCGCGCTCTGCGCAAGCGCGCGCTTCTCCTCGTCCGCGTGCGGGCATACCAGCATCACAAGATAGCGGTTTGCCAGCAGCGAGAGGTTCAGCGAGCGCGCCCTGTCCAGCAGCATGCGCACGTTCTGCGTGCCCTTCACGCCCTCCAGCGCCTCGCCGAGCAGCTTTTCGCGCAAAAACGCGGAATTGGTGGCGAACTGGCGCTTGATGCGCAGTATGTCCGCCTGCTGGCGGCGCTCGTCGCGGATGCGGCCGGCGATGCGCTCGAGCACCTCCAAAAGCTCCTGCGCGCTCACGGGCTTGAGCAGGTATTCCTTCACCCCCAGCGAGATGGCCTGCTGCGCGTAGGTGAAATCGTCGTACCCGGAGAGTATGACGATCTGCACCCAGGGCATCGTGTGGGACACCGCCTCGCACAGCTGCATGCCGTCCATGAAGGGCATGCGTATGTCGGTGATGAGTATGTCCGGCTTCACATCCTGCA
Organism: Clostridiales bacterium; assembly: GCA_019409045.1. Taxonomy (GTDB): domain Bacteria; phylum Bacillota; class Clostridia; order Christensenellales; family Aristaeellaceae; genus Pullichristensenella. Next base: position 636 of record DXVG01000159.1, read on the forward strand.
TGATCTGCAGCGCGATCTCGCCGTCGGGCGCCTCGCCCACCAGCGTAAAATCGCAGCTCTCCCAGGGGAAGCTGTTGCGTATGCCCTCGCGGATGACGATCTCGTCGTCCACCAGAAACACCTTATACATCGGTCGGTTGCCTCCTTACCGGCAGCGTGAACTCCACGCGCGTGCCGTCGGAATCGCTGTGAATGGTCAACCCCCGCTTGAGGCCGTAGTACAGGCGGATGCGCCTGTCCACGTTCGACAGGCCGTAGCCCGCGGTCGCGTCCTCCTCGCCCAGCCCGGCGATGACCTCCAGGAGCCGCTCCTCGGTCATGCCCGGCCCGTTGTCGATCACGGCGAAGTACAGCCGCTCGCCCTCGCGCCGGCCGACCACGCGTACCTTGCCGCCGCGGCGGCGGTATTTCACGCCGTGGTAGATGGCGTTTTCCACCAGCGGCTGCAAAAGCAGCTTGAGGATCAGCCCCTCCTGCACGTCTTCGGGAATGTCGATCTCGTACTCGAGTATGTCGCGGTAGCGCACCTTCTGGATGGTCAGGTAGCCGCGCACATGGCGCACTTCCTCGCGCACGTCGATCCAGTCGCGCCCCTGGGAGAGCGATATGCGGAAAAAGTCCGACAGCGCGCGTGTGATGTGCACCACCTCGTCGGTGCTGCCCGACTCGGCCAGCCACACGATGGCGTCGAGCGTGTTGTACGGAAAGTGCGGCGCGATCTGCGCCTGCAGCGTGCGCAGCTCGCTCTTTTTCAGGTTCTCCTGCTCGCGGCGGTTCTGCTCCACCAGCGCCTCGATCTTGTCGGCCATGACGTTGAAGCTCTCGGTGAGGTTGACCAGCTCCTCCACGCTGGTGGCGGGGGCGCGCGCGCGCAAATCGCCCGCGGCCAGCAGCCCCGCGAACAGCTCCAGCCGCGCAAGCGGCGTCTGTATCGCGCTGGACAGGCCGCGCTGCGCGTAAACCGACACCGCCAGCGCCAGCGCCAGCAGCGCGAACTCCAGAAGCAGCGCCAGCACCATCATGCGGTTGAGCGAGGCGCTCTCCTCGATGGCGGCGTCCACCTCCACGTCGATGTAAGTTTCCAGCATGTCCTCCACGAGCGCGGCCACGTCGCGGATCTCCTCGAGCTTGGCCTCGCTCTCCACCACCGGCGCGTCGCCCTGGAGCTGCTCGCCCAGCTCGACCACCTTGTCGCGCAGCGTGTCCATGGCGCGCCGCGCCGCGGTCAGCTCGAGCTGGTTGGGCGTGACCATGGAGCTCATCAGAACGTCCAGCTCCACGTTGACCTCGTGGATCAGCTCAAACAGGTCCACCTCGCTGAACTCCTCGTAGCCGGCCACTGCGCTCCAGGCCTCCTCGGGGATGGCCACGGCCACCTTGGGCTTGAGGTCGCTGACGCGGCCCATGTGGGCGATGATGGCGTTGTAGCGTATGCTGTTGGAGAGCATGGCCGCGATGGAGACGATGGCGGGCACCACCAGCAAAATCATGATCACGCGAAACGCCAGCCGCAGGCGGCGATTGATGCTGTCGACCGTGTTCAGGCGACGAAACAGCCTTTGCATCGCTCAGTACCCCCGCGGTGGAATGTCCATCAGGTCCTCGTCATACTCGGTGAAGGCGCGCTCCTCGGGGTTGGTCACGCGGGGGATCTCCTCGCCCGCGGCCAGCTTCTTGGCAAGCTCCATGATGATGTCGCCCAGCATGGGCGTGCACTCCACCACGCAGTTGATCTTGCCCTCCTGCAGAAGGTCGATGGCGGCCTGCTCGCCGTCCACGGTGATGATGATGATGTCCTCGCCCGGCGTCAGCCCCGCCGCCTCGATGGCTTCGATGGCGCCGAGGGTCATCGCGTCGTTGTGGGAAAAGAGCACGTCGATCTTCTCGTGGCGCTCAAGCAGCGACTCCATGCACTCCTTGCCCTTGGAGCGCAGAAAGTCCCCGGAGATGGTCTCGATGATCTCAAAGCGGTCGTCGCCCTCGATGCATTCGCGAAAGCCCTCGCCGCGCTGCTGCATGGGCGAGGAGGAGAGCGTGCCCGACAGCTCCACGATCTTAAGATCCGTCAGCCCCTCCCGCTCGGCCTTTTCCAGCAGGTATTCGCCCGCCCTGCGCCCCTCCTCCAGAAAGTCCGCGCCCACATAGCCCACATAGAGCGAGGGATCGTCGGTGACGATGAGGCGGTCGGTCAGCAGCACCGGGATGCCCGCGTCGCGGGCCTCCTGCAGCACCGTGTCCCACCCGGATTCGACGATGGGGGCAAAGGCGATCACGTCCACCTGATAGGCGATGAAGGAGCGGATGGCCTTGATCTGGTTTTCCTGCTTCTGCTGGGCGTTTTCAAACATGAGCTGCACGCCCGCGCGCTCGGCCGCGGCCTGTATGTCCAGCGAATTGCCGATGCGCCAGGCGCTCTCCCAGCCCAGCTGCGAAAACCCCAGCAGCACGGCGTCCTCCGTCTCCTCCTGCGGGGCTGCCTCCTGCGGGGCGCAGCCGGACAGCGCCAGCGAAAGCAGCAGGACGCACGTCAGCGCGAGCGCGCGCGTCGATCTCGAGCGTGGTCGCATATGCATCCCTCCGAAAAAGTGTGCTTCTGTAATCATAGTTTAACAGTATCTGCGCAAAAAATCAAGCGCCTTTGCGCGCCGCCCGCCCGCCAAAAAGCGCCGCTGCGGGCGATCGCCCACAGCGGCGCACAGCGCGTATGGATACTAGCGGAAGAGGACCACCAGGAACTGCGAGGCGAGCACCACCGACACAAGCGCGATGGGGTAGGTGGCGGCGTAGGCGCTGGCCACGTCGTCCGTGCCCGCCACGGAGATCAGCGTGCCAAGCGCGGGCGTGGAGGTCATACCGCCGGTGATGGAGCCGAGGTTGTTCAGAAGCGACAGCTTGAGCGCCTTCGCGGCCACGAAATAGCCCACGATCATCGGCAGCAGCGTCATCAGCGCGCCGTAGACAAACAGCATCGCGCCCTCCTGCCGCATCGTTTCCACAAAGCCCGCGCCGCCCTCCGTGCCCGCGCCGATGAGAAAGAGCATAAGGCCGAGCTCGCGGAAGGTTTCCAGCGCCGATTTTTTCAGCGTAAGATCGATGGGGCCGATGTGGCCGAGATGGCCAAACAGCAGGCCCACCAGCAGCGGCCCGCCCGTGGTGCCCAGGGCGAACACCGGCGGATTTTCGCCGCCGCCCAGGGGGATCTCGATGCTGCCCAGCAGATAGCCCAGTACGATGACCACGGAGAAAGAGAAAAAGCCCGCTGCGTCCAGCTTGAACGTCCGGCCCTCGAAGGCGCGCACATTTACGCCCGCCGCCGCTTCGAGGTTTTCCACTTCCTTTTTCATGTCGGTCTTCAAAAGCTTGGGCATCAATTGCACAAACAGCACCACGCCCACCACGCCGAAGGGATAGGCGATGGCGTAGCCAATGGCCGCCTGCGCGCTCAGTTCGCCCGCCGCGCCCTGCGCCGCCGCCAGACCGGGCGTGCTGGTCAAGGCGCCGGTCATCAGGCCCACCATCAGCTCCGGCTGCACACCGGAAACGGCGATCAGCAGCGCGCAGGTCAGAGCGCCGGTGAGGATGATGATAAAGCCCAGCAAAATATAGCTTTTCGCGTTCTGCTTGAAATTGCGGAAAAACTTCGGGCCGGCGATGAAGCCCACCGAGGTCACGAACAGCGCAAGGCCGAAGTTGCGGATCAGCGCGGGCATTTCGCAGCCAAAGTGGCCGAACACCAGCGCCACCAGCAGCACGCCCGCCGTGCCCAGTTCGATGCCCTTTACCTTGATCGCGCCGATGAGATATCCCAGTGCGGCGATCAGAAACAGCGCCAGCAGTGAATTCATACCCGTGATAAACTCTGCCATAAAAAATCCCCCAAATTTGCAAGCGTTCCGCTCCCTATTATAGTAAAATACTGCCCGCTGCGCAAGGGGAAAAACGTCGGGTTGTCTAATTTGAATTTTTTCCTTCAAAACATATTGCTAAATGGCGGAAAATATGCTATACTGCAAGCGCCGGAACCCCAACCCGGGCGCGAGGCGCCCCGTGTCGATCAGGCGAGGAGGAGACCTGCATGCCCAGAAAACACAACCCCTTCGAGAACTACAAGGCGGTGCTGGACAAGGCGGCCGAACTGTTGGGACTTGCGCAGAACGACTACATCATCCTGAAGTATCCGGAGCGATCTTTGCGCGTATCGCTGCCCATCCGCATGGACAACGGCGATGTGCGCGTGTTCGAGGGCTTCCGCGTGCAGCACTCGTCCTCGCGCGGGCCGTGCAAGGGCGGCATACGCTACCATCAGGACGTGGACGAGGACGAGGTCAAGGCGCTGGCGGCGTGGATGACCATGAAGTGCGCCGTGGTGAACATCCCCTACGGCGGGGCCAAGGG
>DXVG01000016.1:0-12134 GCA_019409045.1 Clostridiales bacterium
ACGTCGGTCATCTCGTTGCCGCGCTCGCCGCAGCCGACGTAGACGATGATGTCCGCATCAGCCCACTTGGCCAGCTGGTGCTGCACCACGGTCTTGCCGCTGCCGAACGGGCCGGGCACGGCCGCCACGCCGCCGCGCGCGATGGGGAAAAACGTGTCGATGACGCGCTGGCCGGTCACCATCGGCTCGCTGGGCGCGAGCTTTTCGACATACGGCCTTCCGCGGCGCACCGGCCACCTCTGCAGCATGGGAAGCTCCACATCGCCCTGCTCGGTCTCGACCACGGCGATGGTCTGCTCGATGGTGAAGGCGCCTTCGCGTATGTCCTTGAGGCGGCCGCGAACGCCCGGCGGCACCATGATCTTGTGCTCGACCACGGCGGTCTCCTGCACGCGGCCCAGCACGCTGCCGCCCTCCACCTGCGCGCCGACGCTGAGCATGGGCTCGAACACCCACCTGCGCTCGCGGTCCAGCGCGTTGACCTCCACGCCGCGGGTGATGCGGTCGCCCGCCTTTTCGCGGATGGCCGTCAGCGGGCGCTGTATGCCGTCGAAGATGGACTCGATCAGCCCCGGCGCGAGCTCCACCGACAAGGGCGCGCCCGTGGACACCACCGGCTCGCCGGGGCCGAGCCCGGCCGTCTCCTCATAGACCTGTATGGAGGCGCGGTCGCCGCGCAACTCGATGATCTCGCCCACAAGGCGCTTGTCCGAGACGCGCACCACATCGTACATCGTCGCCTCGCTCATGCCCTCGGCGACGATCAGCGGCCCCGCAACCTTTACAATCGTTCCCTGCCGCATCGGCCTTACCTCTCCTTTTCGTCAAACAGTATGTCCGCGCCGACGGCCTTTTCCACGTTGGCGCGCACCGCCGCCATGGCCGCCCCGGTCGCGCCGGCCGCGCCGGGGATGGGGATGATGGCGGGCGTGAGCGCGGTGTTGTAGCGGGAAATGGTCTCCCCGATGGCCGCGGCCTCGCGCTCGGTGATGAAGATCACCTTCGCGCCGGAGCGCGCCAGATCGTTCACCGCGCGCGAGGTCTCCTCGCTCGAGGCGACCTCCCGGACCTCCAGCCCCAGCGCGCGGAACGCCAGCACGGCCTCCCGCGGGCCGACCGCCGCGATGCTTGCCATAGGTATCCCTCCGTTTCGCCCGTCAGGCGTAGGTCTGGCGCAGCGTGTTTTCCAAGAGCTCCGGCGAGGCGTTGACCGCCCTGGCCGCCGCCAGGAGGCGCACCGCCGCGGCCTCGCGCTCGCGCGCGAGCAGGTAGCCCACCACGGGCGCCACGCCCAGCACGTCGAACCGCCCGGGGCGCAAAAGCGCGAGCATATAGTCGTCCAGGCGCTTTTCCATCAGCGCCAGGCTGCCCGCGCGCGTGAGCGACTCCAGTGCGCGCTCCACCGTGTGGGCAAATTCCGGCTCCAGCCGCGCGCGCGCGAGCGGCACAAGCGCCTGCGCGTCCGATACGACCGGCTCCAGCTCCTCCCTGCGCAGCGCGCCGCCGGGGACAAACAGCTCCGCGAGCAGCTCCGCGCCCCTGCCCATGCGCCCGAGGCGCAGGGCGGTCATCATATTCGCCGCGTCCGCGCGGGCGGCGAAGTAGGCGCGCACGCATTCCTGCGGCCTGGCCCTGCGCACACGCGCGTCGGTCATTTCAAACAGCAGCCTGTCCAGCCGCGCGTCCACAAACAGCGGGTCGTTCTCCACGGCGATGCGCTCCTCGATCTGCTCGAGCGCCCCGCGCATCTCCTCGGGCACGTCCCGGTAGTTTGCCTCGGTCACCGCGTGGCGGAGCCGCTCGGGGTCCAGCGTGCCGTTTGGGGAGAGCTTAACCTCCCGCTGCCCCAGCATGCGCGATTTGAGCAGCATCTTGAGGTTGAGCACGTCGTAGCGCAGCAAAAAGCAATCCGTCACGTCCGGGTCGGGCGTGATCTCGCGCACCAGCGCGCACGCGTCGGCCACCTGGCGGTCGGCCAGCGCGTCCAGTTCCGCCTGCGTCCTCGCCTCGCCCCATCCGCACTCGGAGAGCACGCGGCAGATCTGCGCGACATCCTCGGCGGCGCGCAGGCGCTCGAGCACGGGGCGGGTGATCAGCGTGCGCGAAAGCGCGCGCACGCGCCCGATGGCATAGGGCTGACTCGTCTGCGGCATGGGCTCACTCCTTCTCCGGCGCGAACAGCACGCCCGCGACCTCGGCCTCCAGCGCGCCGCGCCGCTCGGCGAGTATGGCGGGATAGGTGAGGTTGACCTCCATGCCCGCGCGGCTGAGCAGCACGCCGCCGCCCATCTCCCGCGTCTGCTTCGAGAGCGTGAGCGCCTTGCCTGTCTTCTGCGCGACGGATCGGACAAACGCCGCGTCGAACACGGCCGCGTCGGCCGCGTCCACGATCACTTCCTCGCCGCCCTGCGCGGCCTGGGCGATCTGCTCGCCCATGAACGCGCGCGCCTGCTCGGCGGGCATGGACCTCAGGCGCCGCAGAGCGTCGTCAAAGGCGAGCTTGACGACCTCGCGCTTCATGGCGAGCATGTCCTTTTTGCGCTCGAGCTGCGCCATGCGCAGCATGCGGTCCCGAAGCTGCTCGCACTCCCGCCGCGCATCGGCCATGGCGGCCTCCCGGCGCTGTTCGAGCTGTTCCTCGTTGCTCTCGCGCATCTGCTCGGCGCGCCGGCGCGCCTCCTGAATGGTCTCGCCGGCCTGCGCGCGCGCGTCCTCCAGTATGCGGTTGACGATGGCGTCCGCCTTCAAGGGAACACCTCCCTTAAATCCCGTTGACCATCAGGAACGAGGCCAGCAGCGCCAGCACCGCGTACGTCTCGACCATGACCGTCATGACGATGCCGCGGCCCGCGGCCTCGGGGCGCTTGCCCAGCATGTAGATGGCCGAGCAGGCCACGCGCGCCTGGAAGATGGCCGACAGATAGCCGACGATGGCGATGGGCAGGCAGGCGACGATGATCTGCACGCCCTGCGCGATGGTGAGCGCCGCGCCGCCCATCAGGGGCGTCTTCAAAAGCACGATAAAGCCGATCAGGAAGCCGTAGATGCCCTGCGTGCCGGGCAAAAGCTGTATCACCAGCGTCTTGCCGAACACGTCCGGGTTCTCGCTGACCACGCCCGCGGCGGCCTCGCCCGCCATGCCAACGCCGCGCGCGGAGCCGTAGCCCGCCAGCAGCACCGAAAGCGCCGCGCCCACCAGGGCGAGAATGACACCGAGGTTTTCCATGAACATGCCTGTTTCCTCCCGATTCTGTCGTCTTTTTCAGGGATACCGCCGCTCAGGCCGCCTTGTCCAGCCCGAAGTCCACATACTTGCCCTGCGTGGTCAGCGGCTTGAATGGCTTGCCGCCGTCCTCGTAGAACTTGCCGAAAAATTCGATGTATTGCAGGCGGCAGGTATGCACATACGCGCCCAGCGCGTTGATGCCCAGGTTGAAGGCGTGCCCCACCACCAGGATCAGTATGCCCGCGATGGTGCCCACCACGCCGTTCATGAACATGCCGGCCACGTTGTTAAACACCATGGCGATCACGCCGGTGGCGAGGCCCATGCCGAACAGGCGGGCGTAGGACAGAAGGTCCGACACATAGCCGCTGATGCCGTACAGCGCGCTGAAGCCCCCCACCAGCCTGGAGAACACGTTCTTTCGCTTGCGGCCCGCGGTGAAGAAGATGCCCGCCGCACCCGCGATGGCGACGTACTTGCCCACCTCGGGGCTAACGAACAGAAGCCCCAGCCCGGCAAAGAGCACGAACCACAGCCCCTGGTCGAGCAGGCCGTCGAGCACATGGCCGCGCCGGAAGTTCATGTACATCGCAACGCCGATGCCCGTAAGAAGCTGCACAGCGCCCAGCCCCAGGCAGAGCACCATCATCTTGATGGGGTCGCCCATGGGCGTAAAGCCGATCAGGGGCTTTACGTCCTCAATGCCGAACCAGCCGCCCAGCAGCGCGCCCCAGATCACCGTGCCGATGCTGCCGGCAAAGAGCACGGCCACGATGGAGCCGATGCTCCCCTTGCCCCGCAGCTTCATGGTCAGCAGGCCGGTGACGATGCCCATGATGATGCCGTAGGCCGCGTCGGAGACCATCAGCCCGAAGTAGCAGATGAAGAAGGGCATCATCACGCAGGTGGGGTCGATGCCGCGCGGGTCGGGCAGGGAGTACATCTTTACCACCGACTCAAACGGCGAGACGTATGGGCCGTTTTGAAGCTCGGTGGGCGGCTGCTCGTCCTCCGCCGGGTCTAGGAACTCCAGGTCGCAGTCGCGCGCGGCGCGCTCCACGGCCTTCCGCACGCGCTCGACGCATGCGGCGGGCGTCCACGCGGTGAGCAGGAACGCGCTTTCCGTCTCCAGGGAGCGCGTGGCGGCCTCGAGCTGCTCGCACTCCAGCGCCAGCGCGTCGCGCAAGAGCTTCAATTCCTGCGTGCGCGCGCCGAAGCCCTCGATCTCGCCCTGCAAGCGCGCCTGTACCTCCTTGATGCGCAGCAGGCGGCCGCTGAGCACGCCGATGTTGGCCGCGGGCGTGCCGCGAAGCTCGGCAAAGCTCGCCCGCACCGCGCCGGTCTCGCGCACGAGCGCGTCCAGCGCCTCGGCGTCGAGCCTGTGCACGGCGATGAATGCGTTGATGTTCGCGCCGTCGCGGGAAATCTCCTCTACCTCGGGCTCGACGGCGAAGGCCTTGAGCCCCGCGTCGAACGCCTTCCACGCGCGCGCGGGCACGCTCAGGAGCATCGAAAGGCTGTGCGCGGTCTCGCCCACGCCCTCCAGGGGCGCGTCCAGCCCCTCCCAGGGCTTGAGGCTTATGATCTGCGCGTTTTCACGCGCGGCGCGCGTGCGCAGCTCGCCGAATGTGCGCTCGATCTCCTCCAGCCGCGAAACGATCTCCAGCACGTCCGCGCGCGAGGCCTGCGCCGCGATGAGGTCCTCCTCGGTCATCTCCGGCTTGAGCGCGAACATGGAGCGCCGGATCGGGTCGTAGGGCGAGACGCGCGCGATCGCCCAGTCCAGCCGCGCGACCAGCGCCTCGAGCTCCTCGCGCCGCGCGGAGGGCGCGGGCGGGAAATCCGAGGCCTGCGCGTCCTCGCACTCGGCCACATGCACGCAGCGCAGGCGCTGGAACGCGGAGAGTATGCGCCCGCGGTCGCGCTTGAGCGCGAGCAGCCGCACCTTTTTCATCTCAACGATCGCCATGCGTCACGATCCTTTCAAATATGCGCTGCCCGGCCTCGCCGACGCGGCTGACCGCCTCGGCGCGCGCCTTCTCGCGCCGCGCCTGCCACCGCTTGTCCTCCGCGGCGATCTCGCGCTGCGCGGAGGCCTCGGCGTTGGAGAGCACCTGCCGCGCGCTTTCGCGGATGAACTCCTGCGACTGGCGCCGCTCGCCCACCAGCGCCTCCTCCAGGCCGGCGACGATGTCGCGCGCCTGGCGCTGGGCCTGCATGCGGATCTCCTCGGCCTGTTCCTCGGCCTGGCGTATCCGCGTAAGAGCGTCCAGAGACATTTTGCGCCTCCCTTCCCCTTCCCGCGACGGCGGAAAGGGCTATTTCGTCCCGAACAGGCGGTCTCCCGCGTCGCCCAGGCCGGGGACGATGTACTTGTTCTCGTTCAGGTGATCGTCGATGGCGGCGATGTAGAGGTCCACGTCGGGATGCGCCTTTTGCAGCGCCTCCACGCCCTCGGGGCAGCCCACCAGGCACACCAGCTTGATGGAATTGCAGCCGTACCGCTTGAGGATGTCGATGGCCGCGATGGACGAGCCGCCGGTGGCGAGCATCGGGTCGAGCACCAGCATCTCGCGCTCGCCCACGTCCGGGGGCAGCTTACAGTAGTACTCCACGGGCAGGTGCGTATCCGGGTCCCGATACAGGCCGATGTGCCCGACCTTGGCCGCGGGGACGAGGTTGGTCACGCCGTCCACCATGCCCAGGCCCGCGCGCAAAATCGGCACGATGCCCAGCTTCTTGCCCGAGAGCACGCGCGTTTTGCACCTGGCCACGGGCGTTTCGATCTCGATCTCCCGAAGCGGCAGCTCGCGCGTGACCTCATAGGCCATGAGCATGCTGATCTCCTCCAGGAGCTGGCGGAAGTCCTTCGTGCCGCAGCGTTTGTCGCGCATCAGGGACAGTTTGTGCTGTACAAGCGGATGGTCCACCACAACGACTTTTCCCATCGTCTTTCCCTCCGTAGGCGCGTTTTGCCGACGCAGCGAGGCGAACGTCCGCCTCGCCGCGTCCACTTTCCCACTATTATACCTGATTTGCCCGAAAATGACAATACGCGCGTGTCCGAAATGTTTCAGGGGGTTTTATACGCCCGGCTCGCGCAGGAACTCCGCCAGCAGCCGCGCCGCGCCCTCGCAGTCCGCGAGCGAGACGGTCTCGCACGCGGAGTGGACATAGCGGCAGGCGATGGAGATCGTGCCCGCGAGCACGCCCGCGCGCGAGGCCTGTATGGCGCCCGCGTCGTTGCCGCCGGCGAGGAGCACCTCGCGCTGCACCTCCACGCCCGCGCGCTGCGCGGCTTTTTCCAGCCCCGCGACCACGCGCGGCGCGCACACCAGGGAGCTGTCGCGCACCTTGACGCACGGGCCCTTGCCCGCGCGCACGGCGATCTTCGGGCCCTTGGGCGTGTCGCCCGAGAGCGTCACATCCAGCGCCACGCCGATGTCCGGGTCGAGGCTGTAGGCGGCCGCGCGCGCGCCGCGCAGCCCCAGCTCCTCCTGCGCGGTGAACACGAAGGCGACCTCGTTTTCGCACGGGCCGAGCGCCTCCATTGCCTTGAGCGCGATGGCGCAGCCCACGCGGTCGTCCATGGCGGGCGCGGCGAGCATGCCGTTGGCCAGCTCGAACGCGTCGGGCGCGTACACGGCCACGTCGCCGATGGAGACCCGGGAGAGCGCGTCCTCCCGGTCGCTCGCGCCGATGTCGATAAACAGGTTGCTCAGCTTGCCGTCGTCGCTGGAGAAGTCCTCCAGCTCGTTGGAGACCACGCCGTTTACGCCGTTTGCAAACACCACATGGCGGTTGATGGAGGCGCGCTTTGCGATGCCCCCGGCGTTGTGCACGCGCAAAAAGCCCTGCTCGTCCGCGTCGAGCACGACGAAGCCTATGTGGTCCATGTGCGCCGAGACCATCACGCGCCGAACGGGCGCTTCGCCCGAGGCGCGGCGCACGCAGATGAGGTTGCCCAGCGCGTCGGTGCGCATCTGGTCGCAGAAGGGGCGCGCCGCCTGCTCGATGACCGCGCGCACGTCGTCCTCGCGGCCCGAGGCGCCGTAGACGTTTAGAAGTTTCAAGAGCGTCTGTTTCATGTCACTGCCTCCTCAGATAGCTGTCGGCCAGGCGATAGAGCGCCTCGACGTCGGAAAACGCGGCCACGCTGGAGCCGGAATGTATGTTGCGGCACGGCACGCTCAGGACCGCCGTGGGCACGCCGCCGCGGGCGGTGTGTATCTCGCCCGCGTCGTTGCCGCCGGAGACGGACTGCTTGAGCTGCCAGGCGATCTCCTCTTCCACGGCCACGTCGCGCAGCGCCTGCCACAGCGGGCGGTTGGACACGCTGGCCCTGTCCATGAAGGAGATGGCCACGCCCCCGCCCACGCGGCACACGCGCAGGTGGGCGGGCACGTCGCCCAGGTCGTTGGCGGTGGTGCCCTCGAGGATGAGCGCCTCGTCCGCCTCGACGTTGTGGCCGACGCAGGCCGCGCCGCGCAGGCCGATCTCCTCCTGCACGGTGAAGGCGCAGGTAATGTCGCAGGCATAGTCGTTTTCAAGAAGGCTCATCAGCGTCATGCAGCCCACGCGGTCGTCGAGCGCTCTGGCCTTGACAAGCCCCTCGCCAAACTCGCGCCAGTCGGAGTGGAAGGAGACGTAGTCGCCCACTTTGACGAGCTTTTCCGCCTCTTCCTTCGTGGAAGCGCCGATGTCGATGTAGAGGTCCTCGTGCCTGAGCACCTTTTCAAACTCGGCGCGGCTTTGCAGGTGGATGGCCTTGGCGCCGATGACGCCGGGCACCTCCTTCTCCCCCACGAGCACGGGCTTGGAGACCACCACGCGCGCGTCGATGCCGCCCACGGGCTCGTAGCTGAGAAGGCCGTTGTCGTTCACGCCCAGCACCATGAAGCCCACCTCGTCCATGTGGGCGGCGAGCAGGACGTGCTTTTTGCCCTGCGTTCCCTTTTTGTAGGCCATGAGGTTGCCGATGGGGTCCACCCAGACGCGGGTGGCGTGGGCCTGGACGTGGCCCCGGATGAAATCGCGCACGCGGCATTCGTCGCCGCTGACGCCGCGCAGCATGCAAAGCTCCCTTAGAACCACTTGAATCCCTCCCATTCCCGGGCGATCCTCTCGATCACCAGCGCGATGAGGCGGCCCGTCTCCCGCACGGTATCGAGCTTGAGAAGCTCGACGGTGGTGTGCATGTACTTGAGCGGGATCGACAAAAGCAGCGACGGCACGCCGCCGCCGGCGGTCTGCGTCCGGCTGGCGTCGGTGGCGGTGACGCCTGTGCAGACCTCCATGGCCACGTTCACGCCGTTTTCCTTCGCCACCTCCACGGCGATCTTTTCCAGCTTCGGATGGATGTTGGGGCCGTGGCCGATGGTCACCTTCTCCAGCGGGTACGCCTCCCACTTGCCGGTGCCGGGGCCCTCGCCGTGGGTGACGTCGATGACGATGGCGAGGTCGGGCCGCAGGCGGACCGTGGCGGACTTTGCGCCCACGGAGCCGATCTCCTCCTGCGTGGTGGAGACGAAATACGCCTCTGCCGGCACGTTCCGCTGCGAGAGCAGCTCCGCCGCCACGAGCATCGCCGCCACGCCGGCGCGGTCGTCCATGGTCTTGCCGGCCATGCGGCCGTTTGCCAGCCGCAGCGAGGGCGCGAGCATGACCACCATGTCGCCCACGCGCACGCGGCGGCGCGCCTCCTCGGCGCCGTAGCCCACGTCCACATACAGATCTTCCAATTTGAGCGCCTTTTCGCGCTCCTTCCCGCTCAAAAGGTGCGGGGGCTTGGCGCCGACCACGCCGTAGAGGGGGCCGTCGGCCGTCTGGACGCTGACCTCCATGCCGGGGAGTATGCGCGGGTCCACGCCGCCGTTTTTGAAGATGCGCAGGCAGCCGTCGTCCTCGATCTTGCTGACCACAAGGCCGATCTCGTCCTGATGGGCGCAGACGATGACGCGCGGGCCGCTTTGCCCGCCGTCTCCGACGAGTGCGTAGGTATTTTCCATTGCGTCGGTAAACACATCGCGCGCGTAGGGGCGAAACCAGTCCGCCACGCGGCCGTTCACGCCCGCCTCGTAGCCCGGCACGCCGGGCAGCGCCGTCACCTCGGCGATAAACCGGGCGATGTTTTCCTTATCCAAGCCGTCTCCTCCTTTGCCTTATTCCTGCAACGCGCAGGGCTCGGCCGGGCGCACCACGGCCGCGCCGCGCTCCCGGTCGAAGCCCTCCAGGATCAGCAGCGCCTTCGCGCCCTCGACCAGCTTTTTCTCCGGCTCGCGCGTGGCGATCATCACGCCCACGCCCGCCACCTCGGCCTGAAACTCGCGCATCATGTCCACCATGCCCTGCAGGGTTCCGCCGCCCTTCATAAAGTCGTCGATGATCAGGGCGCGCTGGCCGGCGCGCACCGCGCGCCGCGCGAGCGCCATGGTTTCGATGCGGCCGTCGCCGCCGACGTAGTTGATCTTCACCGCCGAGCCCTCGTAGGCGCGGCTGTCGCGCCGGGCGATCACCAGCGGCACATCCAGCGCGCGCGCCGTCATCAGGGCGATGGGGATGCCCTTGGTCTCCATGGTGAGCACCAGGTCCGGCCTGCGCTCGTAGTACCGCTGGGCGAGTATCTCGCCGATGATCTGCGCGGTGTCCGGCTCGCTGGTGACGTCCGAGGTGTACAAAAAGCCGCCCGGCAGCATCCTGCCCGGCTCCCCCAGCCGCCTGGCGAGCCCCTCAAGCACCTGCGCGGCGCGGCGCGGGCTCACCGTGGGCCGGAAGCGCGCCCCACCCGCGGCGCCCGCCACGGTCTCCAGCTTTCCCAGGTCAAACCGCCGGAACGATTCGGCCACCAGGTCGATGTCCTCGCTGAGTGTGGACTTGGCAGCGCCAAACAGCTCGCAGAACTCCCCCAGCGTGTGTATGCGGTTGGGCGCGCTTGCCAGTATGCGCGCAATGGCGCTGAGCCGCTCGTTTCGCTTGATCTTGTCCACGCGGCGCACCCCTTTCGCGAAGTATATTTCCCTGCACACCATTATAATTCGTATTTTCGGCACTTTCCATCTTTTTCCACGGGGTTTTCATTGGTTGCGAAATTTTAACTTTGTTCCAGGGCCTATTTGGTCTATAATGTATGGAACGGAGCTCCGGCGGGAGGTGCACGGATGGCGATATTTGAAAATGTGCGGCGCATACACATGGTCGGCGTGGGTGGAAGCTCCATGTCGGGCCTTGCGGGCCTTTTGCGGGACGAGGGCTACGAGGTGACCGGCTCGGACCGCACGCGCTCGCACAAGACCGACGCGCTGGAGGCGCGCGGCGTGCGCGTGCTGATCGGCCACCGCGCCGAGAACGTGCGCGGCGCGCAGCTGCTGGTCTACTCCGCCGCCATCGCGCCGGACAACCCCGAGCGCGCCGAGGCCGCGCGGCTGGGCATCCCCCAGATGGAGCGCTGCGACCTGATCGGCCGCATCATGCAGGGCAGCGAGTGCGCCATCGCCGTGAGCGGCACGCACGGCAAGACCACCACCACATCCATGCTCGCGCAGGCGTTTCTGACCGCCGGGCGCGACCCCAGCGTGCATATCGGCGGCGAATTGGACTTTCTGGGCGGCTCCACGCGGCGCGGCAGGGACGAGTTCATCCTCGAGGCCTGCGAGTACAACCGCAGCTTTCTGCACTTTTTCCCCACCATGGCGGTCATACTCAACATCGACGAGGACCATCTGGACTGCTACAGGGACATAGACGACATCGAGGCGGCGTTTTTGCAGTTTGCGAACCTCTCCGACTTCGTGGTCGGCTGGGGCGACGATATGCGCGTTAGGCGCGTGATCAAAGACAGCGGCCTGCCCCACGCCACTTACGGGCTGGGCGAAAAAAACACGCTGCGGCCGGAGGGGCTTTCGTATGACGAACACGGCCGCGCGCGCTTTACCGCGCTGTGGGAGGGCGAGGCCATCGGCCAGTTCGAGCTGGGCGTTCCCGGAAGGGCCAACATGCTCGACGCGCTTGCGACCATCGCGGTGGCGAAGCTGCGCGAGCTTCCCATGGACGCGGTCTGCGAGGCGCTGAAAAACTTCCGCGGCGCGCACCGGCGCAATGAACTTACCAGCATCACCGACGGCGTGAAGGTGTACACCGACTACGGCCACAACCCCGCCGAGATCCAGTCGGCGCTGGAGATCGCCGCGCTGGAGCCGCATGGGACGCTCTGGGCCGTGTGGCAGCCGCACACCTATTCGCGCACCAAGACGCTCTTTGACCAGTTTCTGACCATCTTCGGCAAGGCCGACAAGGTGCTGGTGACCGACATCTGCGCCGCGCGCGAGAAGGACCCGGGCGACATCCGCTCGGAAATGCTCATCGGGCCCCTGCGCGCGCACGGCGTGGACGCGGTGCTCACTCCCACGTTTGACGACGCGGAGGCGTACCTGCGGGCGCACTGGCGGCCGGGCGACGTGGTGATCACCCACGGCTGCGGCGACATCGACCTTCTCAACGAACAGATCGCGCTCCACGGCGACAGCGCGCCGGGCCGCTGAGGCATCCGGCCGCGCCGTCCCGCAGGACATACATTCCATTCGCCGCCCCCGGGCGGCAGAACAGCAGAAGGAGGGTTCCCCATGAACGAGAACATTAAAGCCATCGCCATACGAATATGCGACCTGCGCGAGATTATGGGCTACACCCAGCAGGAGGTCGCCGAGCGTTCCGGCGTTCCGTTCGAGGATTACGTCGCTTACGAGGCGGGCGAGAGGGACTTCTCCTTCAGCCACCTGTTCAACATCGCATCGACGCTGGGTGTAGATATTTCTGACCTCCTCACCGGCGAAAGCCCGAAACTCAAGGGCTACATCCTCACCCGCGCGGGCAAGGGGCTGGCGTTCGACCGCCGCAAGGCCTACCACTACGA
>DXVG01000016.1:12234-15674 GCA_019409045.1 Clostridiales bacterium
CAGGCGGCCAACCTCTTTGTCCGTCTGGGCATCCAGAAGGGCGACAAGGTGATGCTGGTGCTGCGCCGGCACTACACCTTCTGGATCGCCATCATGGCCCTGTGCCGCATCGGCGCGGTGGCTGTGCCCGCCACGCATCTTTTGACCAAGAAGGACATCGTCTACCGCGCCAACTGCGCCGGCATCAAGATGGTGGTCACCTCTGCGGAGGGCTGCTTCGCCGCCAGCTGCGAGGAGGCTCTGAGCGAGTGCCCGACGGTGGAAAAGCTGCTCATCGTCGATGGCGCGCGCGAGGGCTGGCTGGACTTTGAGGGCCTGCTGGCCGGGGAATCCGGCGAGTTCCCCCGCCCGGCGGAGCCGCTCAGGCACGACGACATCATGCTTCTGTACTTCACCTCCGGCACCTCCGGCATGCCCAAGATGGTCGGCCACAATTTCGATTACCCTCTGGGGCATATCCAGACGGCGGTGTTCTGGCATCAGTGCGTCGACGGCGGTCTGCATCTCACCGTTTCGGAGACCGGCTGGATGAAGTCCGTGTGGGGCAAGCTCTACGGGCAGTGGCTGGCAGGTTCGGCCATCATGGTCTACGATTTTGAGAAGTTCGTGCCCAGGGACATGCTGGCCGTGCTTGAAAAGTACAGGGTGACCACCTTCTGCGCGCCGCCGACCATCTACCGGTTCATGATCCTCGAGGATGTGTCCAAATACGACCTTTCTTCCATCAAGCACTGCACCACCGCGGGCGAGCCGCTCAACCCCGAGGTGTTTGAAAAGTGGAAGGAGCTGACCGGCCACGAGCTGCGCGAGATCTTCGGGCAGACGGAGCTTTGCGTCACCGTGGGCACCTTCCCGTGGATGAAGGTCTGCCCCGGCTCCATGGGCAAGCCCTCGCCGCAGTTCGACGTGGACATCGTCGATGAGGAGGGCAAGAGCTGCCCCGCCGGTCAGGTGGGCGAGATCGTGGTGCGCACGCAGTACGAGACGCCCGTGGGCATGTTCCTCGGCTACTACCGCGATCAGGAAGGCACAAAGGCTGTCTGGCACGACGGCATGTACCACACGCGCGACCTCGCATGGCGCGATGAGTGGGGCTATTACTGGTACGTGGGCCGCGCCGACGACGTCATCAAGTCCTCCGGCTACCGCATCGGGCCGTTTGAGGTGGAGAGCGCGCTGATGGAACACGACGCCGTGGTGGAGACCGCCATCACCGGCGTGCCCGACCCCGTGCGCGGCCAGATCGTCAAGGCCACCATCGTGCTGAAAAAGGGCTACGAGCCGAGCGAGGAACTGAAAAAGGAGCTTCAGAACCACGTCAAGAAGCTGACCGCGCCGTACAAGTATCCGCGCGTCATCGAGTTCGTGGACGAGCTTCCCAAGACCATCTCCGGCAAGATCCGCCGCGTGGAGCTGCGCGAGCGCGACAGCCGGAGGGACGAGCAATAAGCGCATCATCATCCGCGCCCCGTCCCCTTGCCGGACGGGGCGCGTTCACAAAGGAGCGATCGCACATGGACTGGCGGTTTTCGCAGCGCGCGCTGCGCTTTGGGCCCAACATATTCAACGTCCTCAAGGACCTCAAACAGCAGCGGCTCGCGCGCGGCGAATGGGTGTGCGACCTGTCCGTGGGCACGCCGGACTTTCCCGTGGCCGGGCACATCCGCGAGGCGGCGGCGCAGGCGGCGCGCGAGCCTGAGAGCTACAAGTACGCGCTGGGCGATCTGCCGGAGCTGACGGGGGCGGTGCAGGCCTGGTACGCGCGGCGCTACGCTGTGGCGCTCGCGCCGGAGGAGATCATGGGCGTGTACGGCTCGCAGGAGGGCATCGCGCACATCGCGCTGGCCATGTGCGACCCCGGCGACGTGGTGCTCGTGCCCGACCCGTGCTACCCCATCTTCGAGGTCGGGCCGTACCTGAGCGGCGCGCAGGTGGCGTACTACCCTCTGGAGGCGCAAAACGGCTACATCCCCGATCTGCGCGCCATCGACCCCGCACTTGCCGAGCGGGCGAAGCTGATGATCGTCTCCTTCCCGGCCAATCCCGTGGGCGCGGTCGCGCCGCGGGCGTTTTACGAGGAGCTGGTGGCGTTCGCGCGCAGATACAATATCTGCATCGTGCACGACAACGCCTATTCCGAGATCGTGTTCGACGGCGCAGAGGGGCTGTCCTTCCTCAGCGTGCCCGGGGCGATGGAGGTGGGCGTGGAGTTCAATTCCCTGTCCAAGACCTACAACCTCACCGGCGCGCGCGTGTCGTTCCTCCTGGGCAACCGCGCCGTGCTGGAGCGGTTTCGCGCGCTTCGCACGCAGATCGACTACGGCCTGTTCCCGGTGGCGCAGCGCGCGGCCATCGCCGCGCTGGAGGGCCCGCAGGAGGGCGTGGCCGCGCAGCGCGCCGAGTATCAGCGCCGCCGCGACGCGCTGTGCCGCGGGCTGACGGGGGCGGGCTGGGACGTGCCCGACGCAAAGGGCACGATGTTCGTCTGGGCGAGGACGCCGCGGGGCTGGGAGGACGACGAGGCCTTCGTCGCCGAGCTGTTCCGGCGCACGGGCGTATTGTGCACGCCCGGCAGCGCGTTCGCCTCGCGCGGGCGGGGGCATGTGCGCTTCGCGCTGGTGCGGCCCGTGGACGTGCTCGAGGCGTGCGTCCGCCGCGTGCGCGACAGCGGCCTGCTCGGCTGAGGCGGATTTGACGCGCGGCGCGAAACATGCTACAATATCGGCATACAGATCGCAGGAGGATACACGGTTGAAACGTCTGTTTTCGGCGCTGTTGGCGCTTATGATGCTGTTTGCCTGCGCGCAGGCGGAGGAGGGCGCGACGCCCACCCCCACGGCGAGCGCAAACCCCGTGGGCCTGAGCATCGCCGAGTACACCTACGCGGTGATGTCCAACGACACGCTGGGCGTGCGCTTTGCCTACCCCTCGCACTGGGAGTACATCCCCGGCAGGCGCACGCTCTGCTTCCGCGAGCCCGTGGAGGAGGGCGACATACCCGCGCGCATGGCGGTATCGGTCAAGCAGCTCGACGACCGCGCGGACTCGGACGAGCTCACATCCCAGCTTCGCTCGCTGGTCAACTCCATCTTCACGCAGTACGACAGCTACGAGATCGGCAACCTCATCACCGACGTGGGCTTCATGGGCAAGACCGCGCACTCCACATTCTACCGCGCCTACTCGGGCGACAAGGTCGTGCAGGGCTCGGTGATCATGGCCTGCGTGGGCACGAAGCTCTACGCCTTCCACTTCTCCGCCGAGGCGAGCGACTACGACGCCATGGAGCAGGTGATGGAGTATCTGCGCACCCATGTGGAGGCCAACAACAGCCAGTAGGCGGCGGCAAAAAGCGGGCGCCCTGCCGGAATCCCCGGCAGGGCGCCCTCAGTATGTTGACAAAGTCAACAGACTGGCAGGGCGTTGAGAAAGCCCGCAAG
>DXVG01000160.1 GCA_019409045.1 Clostridiales bacterium
AGACAGCGGCATAGGGCACGAGGAAGGAGATCAGCCGCCATACCCCCTCCAGCGGCGAGAGCGCGCAGGCGATCAAGAGCGCCGCGCTGGCGATGATGCGCGCGAGCATCTTCCGTTGCTTCCCGGTCATGGTTCCGCCCTCCTCTCATCCGGGCCGCCCGCCCGGACG
Organism: Clostridiales bacterium; assembly: GCA_019409045.1. Classification (GTDB taxonomy): domain Bacteria; phylum Bacillota; class Clostridia; order Christensenellales; family Aristaeellaceae; genus Pullichristensenella. Next base: position 170 of record DXVG01000160.1, read on the forward strand.
CTTCCCCCTAACGCACGATCTCGCAGTCCGGCTCCACCTTGCGGCAGGCCTTCACCGCCTTTTCCACGATCTCCTCAAAGCGCGCCTCGTCGGCCACGAGCGTCAGCTTCTGCATCATGAAGCTCACCTGCACGTCCTCCACGCCCTCGATCTTGCGGATTGCGTCCTCCATCTTGCGCGCGCAGTTGGCGCAGTCCAGATCCCGCAGCTTGAATACCTTCTTCATCGTCTTTCCCTCCCGTAATATCCATGGTAGGCCGCTCATTCGCTTATGTGCTCCATGCCCTGACCGATGATGGAGGTCACATGGTCGTCCGCGAGCGAATAGAATATGTTCTTGCCGTCCCGGCGCGACTTGACCAGCTTGTTGCCCTTGAGGATGCGCAGTTGGTGCGACACCGCCGTGGAAGTCATGCCCAGAAGCTGCGCGATGTCGCACACGCACATCTCCGCCTCAAACAGCGCGTAGAGTATCTTGATGCGCGTGGAATCGCCAAACACCTTGAAAAGCTCCGCGAGGTCGTAGAGCTGATCCTCCGGGGGCATCAATTCCAGCGCCCTGCGCACCGTGTCCTCGTGCACGCACTGAAACTCGCAGGTCTCCAGCGGCAAATCCCTGAACTCCGACAACGTTCTTACATCCTTTCACTTGAACATCTATTCAAATGGTAATCCATTCCGGCGATTTTGTCAACCCCTCTGCATATCTTTCCTCCGTTAAATCCGCGCGCAAAAGGGCCGCGCGTTCAGCGCGGCCCGGAGGGAAGGGATGTATTCGCTTATTCGGCCAGCAGCGCGGACTCCAGGTCCTGCAGCATGATGTCCAGCGCGGTGATGCCGCCCTCGGCGGTGTACCACACGGTGGGGTTGGCGAGGTATACGATGTTGCCGTTTTTGTAAACGTCCGTATCCATCACCAGCTCGTTCTCCACGATCTCCTGCGCCAGCTGCGCGCCCTCGGTGGCAATCGCGGCGTCGCGGTCAAGCACGAACATGTAGTCCGGGTCGAGCTCCACGACCAGCTCGAACGAGCTTTCGTTGCCGTGGGTGGCGGTCACGTCGCCGTCGCCGAGGTTGTCAAAGCCGATCTCCACGCTGATGATGGAGCAGCGGCCGTCGCTGCCGAGTATGTTGAAGCTGCCGCTGGTACACAGGCCGACGATGGCGTTCTTGCCCTCGGCGAAGGCCGCGAGCGCCTCCACGCGGGCGTCGAAGTCGCTCATCAGCGCGTCCACCTGCGCCTCAAGGCCGAACATGGAGGCGATGGTGGTCGCGTTCCGGCGCACGCTCTCGACCACGCCGATTTCGGTGTCGGTGGAGAGGTAGACCACCGGGGCGATCTCGCTCAGCGCGTCATAGGAGGCGCTCAGGCGGCCGCCGATGAAGATGACGTCCGGCTCGCAGGCCATCACGGCTTCGAGGTCGGCCTCCTTGATGGTGCCGAGGTTGGCGATGGCATCGCCCGGCGCGTAGGCCTGCAAATACGAAAGCGACGTGTCGGCCGAGCCGACCACGCGGTCGCCCAGCCCGAGGCGGTCGATGATGTCCAGCGAGGCCATGTCGAGTATGGCGATGCGCTGCGGGTCATAGGGCACTTCCAGCTCCGCGGCCTCGCGGTTGGCGTTCAGGGAAGTGATGGTGATGGTCTCCGGGGCGGCCTCGGCCAGCGCGGCGGAGGCAAGGCCCAGCAGCATCAGGGCGGAAAGCAGCAGAGAAATCAGCTTTTTCATGGGTTGCGTCTCCTTTACACAAAGTACTGAAAGAGTATCTATACCAAAGCGCGTCGCGATCGCGCCTCAGTAGTAAATGGAGAGGGGCTTGCCCTCGATCTCAAGGATCTCGAAGTCCACGTTGTAGATCTTCGAGAGCGTCTCCTTGTTCATGACCTCCTGCACGGTGCCGAACTTGGCTACCTTGCCGTCCACGAACGCGCAGATGTAATCGGAATAGAACGCCGCGTAGTTGATCTCGTGCAGTACGAGGATCACCGTCTTGCCCAGATCGTCGCACAGCCTGCGCACGATCTTCATCATGTTCGTGGCGTGGTAGATGTCCAGATTGTTCGTCGGCTCGTCCAGCAGCACGTATTCCGTGTCCTGCGCGATGACCATGGCGATCAAGGCGCGCTGGCGCTGCCCGCCGGAGAGCTCGTCGATGAAGCGGTCGCGGAACGGCTCAAGCTCCATGTAGGCGATGGCGCGGTCCACGATCTCCATGTCCTCCTTTGTCACATGGTTGCCCGAATAGGGGAAACGCCCGAACGTCACCAGCTCCTGCACGGTCAACTTCATCTGAATGTTGTTCGACTGCGTGAGGATGGCCAGCCGCTTGGACAGCTCCTTGCTCTTCCAGCGGGCGATGTCCTGCCCCTCAAAGTCCACCAGGCCGCCGTCGCGGGCGATCAGGCGGGAGAGTATGTTTAAAACCGTGGACTTGCCCGCGCCGTTCGGCCCGATCATGGAGATCACCGAACGCTTGGGGATATCGAACGTCACGCCGTCCACCACGGCCTTGCCGTCATACTTCTTCGTCAGTTCCTTGACAAACAACGCTCACACACTCCTTCGCGTCAGCAGAAGATAGAGGAAATACAGTCCGCCGCCCACGGTGATGAACACGCTGATGGGCACCGAATAGGTAAATACATGTTCGACGATCAGCTGCCCGCCCACCAGCACGATCATGCCAAACAGCGCCGAGCCGAGGATGAGCTGCGTGTGCCGGTAGGTCTTGAGCAGTTGCCGCGCAAGGTTTGCGATGATGAGCCCGAGGAAGGAGATGGGCCCCACCATGGCCGTTGCCACGGCGATGGCCAGCGTCACCCCCAGCAGCAGCCGGCGGATGCAGCGGTCGTAATTCACGCCCAGATTGATGGCCTGCTCCTTGCCCAGCGTCAGCACGTCCAGCAGCGCAAGCTCGTTGCGCAGAAAGAAGATCACCGCCGCCAGTACGATGAGAGAAAATACGATGATCTCCGCGCTGACGTTGCTGAAGCTGGCCACCAGCGTGGTCAGGAGCGTGTCGTACTCGTTGGGGTCCATCACACGCGTCATCGTCGATTGCACGCTGGAAAAGAACGAGGTCAGCACCGTGCCCACCAGCAGTACATAGAGCACGTTGTGGTTGGTCTTTTTGAACAGGTAGCTGTAGATGATGGTCGCCGTGACGCCCATCAGCACAAGGTCCACCGCGAAGGCGGCGTTGGCGTTTGCGGCAAGCACGCTGCCGGAGCCCACGCAGAACACCACCGCCGTGTGGATCAGCGTGTACAGAGAGTTCATGCCCAGAAGACAGGGCGTGACGATGGTGTTGTTGATGATGGACTGGAACACCAGCGAGGCCCCGCCGATGGCAAAGGCGGTGATGAGCATGACGATCAGCTTCGGCGTGCGGATGCGCATGGAGTAGGCAAGCAATTTGGCGTTGCCGAAATTGACGTCCACGGTCATGTACGCGACGGCCACCAGCAGCACCAGCACGGCCATGACGATGAGCTTTTTGCGGTTTGCGCGCTGCGCTTTGGTCAGCATCCTCCCTCACCTCCGTCCAGGTCGGGAACGCTCGCCCCACAGCCGAAGGTCGGCCCCTTGAGGCGGATGGCCCTGCGCCCGTGCTTCAGCCGGTAGAAGAGCAGCGCGATGAACAGTATGCTTCCGAGGATGCCCACGATCAGCTCGATGGGCAGCTCATACGGCGCGATCACCACGCGCCCCAGCATGTCGCACACCAGCACGAACAGCGCCCCGAACAGCGCCGTGTCCACCAGCGTGCCGCGGATCTTGTCGCCCTTGAACATGGCCACCACGTTGGGCACGATCAGGCCGATGTAGGAGATGGAGCCGACCACCACCACCACGCTCGCCGTGATCAGCGCCGCGATGGTCAGGCCCATGAACAGAACGAGGTTGTAGTGCACGCCGAGGTTTTTGGAAAAGTCCTTGCCCATGCCCACGATGTTGAAGTGGTTGGCAAAGATGAACGCGACCACCACCAGCGGCACGACCAGATATACAAGCTCGTACCGCCCGCGCAGCACCAGCGAAAAGTGCCCCACCAGCCACGTCGACAGCGCCTGCGTCATTTCGTACTTGTAGGCGAGGAAGTTGGTGACGCCGCCGATGACGTTGCCGAACATGATGCCCACCAGCGGCACCATCACCACATCCTTAAAGGTGATGCGCTGGATGAACCACACGAATATCCAGGTGCCCAGCGTCGCCGTGGCGAACGCGAACAGCGCCCGCCCCCACAGCGTCGAATTCGGCATGAACAGAAGCGCCAGCAGTATGCCGAACTGCGCCGAGGAGATCGTCGCGCCCGTGGTGGGGGAGACGAACTTGTTCATGCAAAGCTGCTGCATGATCAGGCCCGCCACGCTCATGCCCACGCCCGTGCACAGAATCGCCAGCAGCCGTGGAAGCCGCGAGACCACGAGTATCTTCAGCTGCTCCAGATCGCCGCCGAGGAGCGAGCCTAAGTCCAGGTCGATCACGCCCACAAACAGAGACGCGATGGACGCCAGCGCGAGGCAGAGCGCCAGCACAATGGAGATGCGATGGCCTTTGATGGTCGTTCCCTCTCTTTCCGTTCGACGCGCCCGGCCGGCTGCGATGAACCCGCGCAGCCGCCCCGCAAAGCGGCGGGAGGGCGCCTCGTATGTTAGTTTCATCTAACTAGAACGGAGTATATCACATAGAATGTTAAATCGACAAGATGCATGGGAGACAAATTCCAGGCCCAGCGGAAAAATAACGGTTTTGCGCCCCCTAATCCGCGCGGGCATAAAAAAGCCCCCGCACAGGCGGGGGCAGGCGCGCGGGCGCTCAGCGGCGCTCTTCGCGCTCGAATAC
>DXVG01000161.1 GCA_019409045.1 Clostridiales bacterium
GGTCGCGTGCTTTCCGGGCGCTATGAGATCCAGGCCGTCGTCGGCACCGGCGGCATGGCCGTGGTCTACCGCGCCTGGGACAAAATTGAAAAGCGCACCGTCGCCATCAAGGTTCTGCGGCCGGAATACGAGCAGGACGCGGAATTCGTGCGCCGTTTCAGCCGCGAGGCCGAGGCCGCGGCCAAGATGTCGCACGAAAACATCGTCAACCTTCTGGATGTCGGCAAGGACAACGACATGCGCTATATCGTCATGGAATATGTCCCCGGCAAGACGCTCAAGGATCTCATCCGCGAAAGGGGCCGCATCGCGCCGGACACGGCCGTGCGCATGGTCATCCGCATACTCGCCGCCGTGGACCACGCCCACAAAAACGGCATCGTCCACCGCGACATCAAGCCCCAGAATATCCTCGTGGACGCAAACGGCAAGGTCAAGGTGGCCGATTTCGGCATCGCGCGTTTAAAGACCGCCCAGACCACCCGCGTGGACGACAAGCAGAACTCCGCGCTGGGCAGCGTGCACTACTTCTCCCCCGAGCAGGCCTCCGGCGAGGTCGCGGACGAAAAGAGCGACCTGTACTCCGTGGGCGTGGTCATCTACGAGATGCTCACCGGCGAGGTGCCCTTTGACGGGGACACGGCGGTGTCGGTCGCACTCAAGCACGTCAGCGAGGAGCCGCGCTCCATGCGCTCCATCGCGCCCTCCATCTCGCGGGGGCTGGACGAGGTGATCCTGCGCGCGCTGGCCAAGGAGACCTTCAAGCGCTACCAGACCGCCGCCGAGTTCGCGGGGGACCTTCGCAAGGCGCTGGTGCGCCCGCGCGGCGGCTTCGTCTCCTATCCCCTGACGTGGGAGGAGCAGGAGCGCATGCGCGAGGAAAAGCGCCGCGAGGCGCTGCGGCGCAGGCGGCGCGTGCGCATGGCGGGCGTGATCGCCGCCATTGCGGTGGGCGCGGCGCTCATCGGCGCGGTGATCTTCTACTTTGCCGCAGTCTACAACTTCGAGACCGTGCCGCTGGTGGTGGGCTCAGAGGAGGCCGCGGCGGTGCAGGTGCTCGAAAACAAGGGCTTTGTGCCCGTGATCGAGCACGACTACAGCGAGGAATACCCCGCGGGGCTGGTCATGGAGCAGTCCGTGGACTACGGCAAGCGCCTGCGGCGCGGCGAGGAAGTGCTCGTCACCGTCAGCGACGGGAGCCAGTGGGTGTACTTTGACGACATGACCGGCTGGACGCTCGAGCAGGTCGACGAGCGGCTCACGCAGCTGGGCTTTTCCTCCGAGCATGTGTCGGTCACCTACATCGTCAGTGACCAGCCCATCGGCTGCGTGGCGGGGCAGTCGCCCGCCGAGGGCTGGATCACGCGCGAGACAGAGGTCAACTTCCTCGTCAGCGCCGAGGCGGTCACCGTGCCCACGCTCACCGGGCTGACCACGGAGGGCGCGCAGGCGCTCGCCGCGGCGGAGGGGCTCGTCATCGGCGACATACTCGCGGGCTTCTCCGCGGACACGCCGGCGGGCACGGTCATCGCGCAGTCCGTGGCCGCTGGCGAGACCGTGGCCGCGGGCACGCAGATCACGCTCACCGTGAGCCAGCCGCGGCAGACGCTGTACTATCCCGCGTCGAACTACGTCATCGTCGTGCCGCTTGAGGATGTGGAGGTGCGCCTGGAGCTGATCACGCCCTCGGGCTCCACGTTTACGGGCTTCAGCGGCATACTCGATACCGGGACCTATTCCGTGGAGCTCTCCAGCGCGGAGCAGGGCGTGCATACGCTGCGCGAATACATGGACGGCGTGCTCATGGCCGAAACGCAGGTCATGTTCGAGTAAGGGGAGGTTTGTTTGCAGGGGATCATCACGCGCGGCGTGGGCGGGTTTTACTACGTCCTGGACGCGCAGGGGAACACCCATCAGCTGCGCGCGCAGGCCAAGCTGCGGCGCGCGCACATCAAGCCCATGGTGGGCGACCGCGTGGAATTCGAGCCCGGCGCGGGGGAGGACGACGGCTGGCTCAAGGCGGTCGAGCCGCGCAGGTGCCAGCTCTCGCGCCCGCCGGTGGCCAACATCGACACGGTGCTCATCGTGGCCGCGGCCGCCGCGCCCGAGCCGGACCTTCTGATGCTCGACCGGCTGCTGCTGGCCGCGCGCGAGGGCGGCATCGAGGCCGTGCTTGCGGTCAACAAGCGCGACCTGGCCCCCGAGGCGGCCGAGCGCGTGCTGCGCCAGTACCGCGGCGCGGTCGCCGGGGCGTTCGGCGTGTGCGCGCGCACCGGCGAGGGCGTGGACGCGCTGCGCGAGCGGCTCCGGGGCAGCGTACACGCCGTGGCGGGCCAGTCCGGCGCGGGCAAGTCCACGCTGCTCAACGCACTGTACGGCTTCGGCCTGCAAACGGGCGACGTGTCGCACAAGATCGAGCGCGGCCGGCACACCACGCGCCACTGCGAGCTGATCCCCATCCCCGGCGGCGGCATGGCGCTGGACACGCCGGGCTTCAGCCTGCTGGAGACGAAGCTGCGCGACCCTGTGCAGCTCAGGGAGTGCTACCCGGAGTTTGCCCCCTACGAGGGCCAGTGCCGCTTTTCGCCCTGCTATCACGCCACCGAGCCGGACTGCGCCGTGCGCGCGGCCGTGGAGGCGGGAGAGATAGACCCCGAGCGCCACGCGCGCTATGTGGAGCTGCTCGAGGAAATGAAGATACGCTGGAGGGAACGTTATGGTTAAGATCGGCCCGTCGCTTTTGTCCGCGGATTTTCGCATCATGGGCGCGGAGATCGAGCGCATGGCAGCTGCCGGCGCGGATTATCTGCACTTCGACGTCATGGATGGAACGTTCGTGCCCAACATCAGCTTCGGCACGAGCGTGCTCGAGTGGGCGGCCAAGGGGCCGCTGCCGGTGGACGCGCACCTGATGGTGGAGCACCCCCACACACATGTGGAGACCTTCGCCCGCGCGGGCGCGAAGATCATCACCATCCACGCCGAGACCGGCGGCCACCTGCACCGCACGCTGTCGATGATCCGCGAGTGCGGCTGCATGGCGGGCCTCGCGCTGAACCCGGCCACCTCGCCGGACTGCCTGCGCTACCTCCTGCCCAGTCTGGACCTTGTGCTGGTGATGACGGTCAACCCCGGCTTCGGCGGGCAGAAGATGATCCCCGAGTGCCTGGACAAGATCGCCGAGATCCGGCAGATGCTCGACCGCGCCGGCTCGAAGGCCATGCTTCAGGTGGACGGCGGCGCCAATACGCAGACCGCGCCCGAGATGATGCGCCGCGGCGCGGACTTCATCGTCGCCGGAAGCGCCATGTTCGGCGCTCCCGACGCCCGCGCGTTCGCAGACAGCCTGCGCGCGAGCTGGAACGAGCTGCACACCTTCTGAGCCGGAAACGCGCCGTCGCCCCCGCGCATAGTATGCACGGGAGGCGATGGCATGAACAGGTTCTGCAAAGGCCGCGCGGGCGGCAAATACTCCGGCTCGCTGTTTGGGCTGGCGCTGATGGTCATCGGCGCGATCCTGCTGTTTTGCAGCCTGCCGAGCTGGCTGTGGCTGAGCGCGCTTGCGATACTGCTCATCAGCGCGGGGTTTCTGCTGTGGCGGTTCTAGCCGCCGCGCCGCACGCGCCAAAAAGGCCGCCCCCGCGCCGGGACTTCCGCACAGCGGAGCCGACGGCGCGCAGGGGCGGCCTCTTTGAACGGCGGGCGCTTTTTTACAGAGCGCGCTCCACCTTATTGCTGCGCAGGCAGCGGGTGCAAACGAACATGCGCGTAGGCGTGCCGTTGACCATCACGCGGACGCGCTGCGTGTTCGGCGCCCAGGTACGGCGCGTCTTGCGGTTGGAGTGGCTGACGTTGTTGCCGTACTTCACACCCTTGCCGCAGACCTCACAAAACTTTCCCATCGTCTATTACACCTCCTTCAAGGCTAACTGCATTCGCAAGTCATCAAACAGCACAATTATAGCACCGTTGCGGGCAAAACACAAGGGCTTTTCCATGTAAAACTTCGGAAACTGGGTAAAATGAAACCGACAATGTAAAAAAATGCGCGCGAATTTCGGGAACATGGCGCGTTTAACGCCGATGCGCTTGCAAGTTTTCCCAAAACACGCTATACTGATAGAACAAATCGAAATCGGGCCTTCGGGGAGGTTGGAATATGGATTGCAAGTTCAAGACGGAGCTGGGCCTCGTCACCGTGAACGACGAGGTGCTCGTGCGCGTTGCGGGCTACGCGGCGCTGGATTGCTACGGCATCGTGGGTATGGCCTCGAAGCGCTCGACGGACGGCATCGTGCAGCTCATGGGCCGGGAGAACCTCGGCCGGGGCGTAAAGGTGCGGCAAAACGGCGAGAAGATCGACATCGACCTGTTCATCATCGTCGAATACGGCATCTCCATCAGCGCCGTGGCCGCGTCCATCATCGAGACCGTCAAGTACAAGGTCGAGCACCTGACCGGCATCACCGTCGGTCGCGTCAACGTTTGCGTGGAGGACATCCGCGTCTGACGCGACGACATGCCGAACTGGAGGTTTGCTTATCATGGCGCAGGCAAGAATAGACGGGCTGCTGTTTAAGGAAATGCTGCAATCCGGCGCGGCGCTTTTGACGCAGAGCCGCGAAAAGGTGGACGCGCTCAACGTGTTCCCCGTGCCGGATGGAGACACCGGCACCAACATGTCACAGACCATCAACTCCGCCGTCAGGGAGATGCTGGCAAAGAGCTCGGTCAGCGTGGGCGACATCGCCTCGGACGTGGCGCGCGGCGCGCTCAAGGGCGCGCGCGGCAACTCCGGCGTCATCCTCAGCCAGATACTGCGCGGCTTTGCCAACGCGCTCGCCGGCGCGGAGGACATCGATTGCGCGCTGCTCATACGCGCGCTGCGCGCGGGCGCGGACACCGCCTACAAGGCCGTGATGAAGCCCAAGGAGGGCACCATCCTCACCGTGGCGCGCGTCATGGCCGAGGACGC
>DXVG01000162.1:0-3083 GCA_019409045.1 Clostridiales bacterium
GGCATACTGCCCATACTCGCGCGCCTCCTGGCGACCGCGCTCATCGGCGCGGCGGCGCAGTACCTGCTGGGATTGTGCACCAACCGCCTGGCCTACAACACCGCGCGGGACATACGCTTGAGCGCCGTGGAGACGCTCGAAAACGTGCCGCTCAAGACGCTCGACAGCCACAGCCACGGCGATCTGCTCAGCCGCGTCATCAGCGACGTCAACCAGGTCTCCGAGGGGCTCCTGATGGGCTTTACGCAGCTTTTCTCGGGCGTGATCACCATCGTAGGCACGCTGGGCTTCATGTACAGCGTGGACGCGCGCATCGCCACGGTCGTGGTGGTCGTCACCCCGCTGTCGCTGCTGGTGGCGAACTTCATCGCCCGGCGCACGTTCAGCATGTTCCGGCAGCAGAGCGCCACGCGCGGCGAGCTGACCGCGCTGGTGGAGGAGATGGTGGGCGCGCAGAAGGTCGTCAAGGCGTTTGGCCACGAGCGCGAGAACGAGGAGGCGTTCGACGCGCTCAACGAGAAGCTGCGCGGCCAGAGCCTGCGCGCGATCTTCTTCTCCTCCATCACCAACCCCAGCACGCGCTTTGTCAACGGCGTGGTTTACGCGCTGGTATGCCTGTTCGGCGCGCTCATGGCGCTGGAGGGCGAGCTGACCGTGGGCGCGTTGTCGTGCTTTCTGACCTACGCCAACCAGTACACAAAGCCGTTTAACGAGATCTCCGGCGTCGTGGCGGAGCTGCAGAGCGCGCTGGCCTCGGCGCGGCGCGTGTTCGAGATCGTGGACCTCGCCCGGCAGGAGCCGGACGCGCCGGACGCGCTCGAGCTGCGCGACGCGAAGGGCGACGTATCCATCGAAAGCGTGGACTTCCGCTACCGCGAGGACGTGCCGCTCATCCAGGGGCTGAATTTGCGCGCCCGGCCCGGCCAGCGCGTGGCCATCATCGGCCCCACCGGCTGCGGCAAGACCACGATCATCAACCTGCTGATGCGCTTTTACGACGTGGACGCGGGCGCGATCCGCGTGGACGGCCACTGCGTGCGCGATATGACGCGCGACAGCCTCCGCGCAAACTACGGCATGGTGTTGCAGGAGACGTGGCTCAAGGCGGGCACCATCCGCGAAAACATCGCCTACGGCCGCCCGGGCGCCACGCAGGAGGAGATCGTCGCCGCCGCGCGCGAGGCGCACGCGCACAGCTTCATCATGCGGCTTCCGGAGGGGTACGACACGCGCATCACCGAGGACGGCGGAAACATATCGCAGGGGCAGCGCCAGCTTCTGTGCATCGCCCGCGCGATGCTCACGCACCCGCCGATGCTCATACTCGACGAGGCGACCTCCTCCATCGACACGCGCACCGAGCAGCGCATACAGCGCGCGTTTGAGCGGCTGATGACAGGGCGCACGAGCTTCGTGGTCGCGCACAGGCTCTCCACCATCCGCGAGGCGGACTGCATACTGGTGATGAAGGCCGGGCAGATCGTGGAGCAGGGCAGGCACGAGGAGCTGCTCGCCCGGGGCGGCTTCTACGCGGAGCTGTACAACAGTCAGTTCGCGGTCGAGGAGGATTGACGCAGAGGCGCGAAAAGGGGCGACGGTTTGCACGAAACCGTCGCCCTGGGTCTTTTTGGCTTTGCCGCGCTTACAGGAGCTGCCCGCTGTGGCTCTGCGGCCTGGGCGTCTCGCGCGGCGCGACGTAGCTGGACTGTTCGAGGTCCAGCGAGACGTACACCCAGTTGAGGTACGGGTAGTAGCTGTCCGCGTCCCCGTCGCCGAGCTGGCCGAAGTTGTCGTCCCCGCAGGCGTAGACGTCGCCCGCCTCGTCCACGGCGAGCGCGTGATAGCTGCCGAAGGAGACGCTAGCGATCGGCAGGGTCACGCTCTCCTCGCGGTCGTAGTCGAAGTAGTAGATCTCCTCCACATACGGCTCGTCCATGAAGTACGCGCCCCACATCAGCATGTCGCCGCCGAGCAGGCGCGCGCCGGATGTATCGCCGCCGGCGAACACCGCCACGCTGCCCCGCGCGCCCTCGACCTCCACGGGCGTGAAGCGGTCGCTGTCGCCGCCCACGCCGTGCTGGCCGTAGTAGCCCGCGCCCCAGGCCCACACGCGGCCGTCCGCGTCCAGCGCCAGCATGTGCGCGCCGCCCGCGGCGATGGACACGGTGTTCTCAAGCTCCACGCGCACCGGCTCGGTGGCGACGACATCCTCGCCCACGCCGAGCTGGCCGTAGGTGTTGTCGCCCCACGTCCACACGTTGCCGTCCTGATCCAGCGCGGCCATGAACTGCTTTCCGACGGCCATGTCCACAACGCCCTCCAGCGCGAGCTTCGTCGGGCCGTCCACAGCGTCGGTGTGGCCCAGGCCGAGCTGGCCCAGGTCGTTCGCGCCCCAGACCCATATGGCGCCGTCCTCATCCATCGCGGCCGACATGTCCCGGCCCGCCCACGCGCGCCGTATGCCGCGCATGATGAGCACCGGCGAGCTCTCATCCTCAAATTTGCCGGTGGCGAGCTGGTCGTAGTCGTGGCTGCATCCCGTGCCGTAGAGCTCGCCGTTGTCCCGCAGAAACAGCGTGTGGTAGTCGCCCGCGGCGATCTGCACCACGCCGTCCAGATCGATCTTTTCCGGCGCGTCCAGGTCCTCCTGCGCGCCTGTGCCGAGCTGCCCGTAATCCGCGCGGCCCCACGCCCAGACCTCGCCGCCCGCGGCAATGGCAAAGGACGTGTAATACCCCGCCGCAACGGGGGAGACCTCGGCCATGAACGGCCTGGAGGGCTGCGCCTTGTCGCGCTCGACGGGCGCGTCGGAGCGGCCGCCCTCGCCCTGCGTGAGCAGCTCGAGCTCGAGCGCCTGCCAGTCCTTGTAGATGTCGTCCGACGTATAGGGCAGGGGGCCGAGATAGCTGCCGTTGCCGCCGCGGCCCCAGAGCGTCCCATCCTCCTGCACGAGCAGCGCGTGCCAGTAGCCCAGCGACAGGTCCGCCACGTCGGCCTTGGCGTCCTGCGCCGGCGCGTCGCCGAACAGATCGCCCCACAGGTACCATGCGCCGTCGGCCGAGCGCATGGCGCTCGCGTCGCCG
>DXVG01000162.1:3093-4916 GCA_019409045.1 Clostridiales bacterium
CCCGCCTCGATGTCCGCGACGGACAAGCCGCTCTCGGCGATGAACGCGTTCACCGCGTCCTGCCCGCCGCCGAGCTGGCCGTAGATGTCGTCGCCCCAGAGCAGCACTTCGCCCTCCTCGGTCAGCGCCATGGCATGCGCGTTTCCGGCCGCGATGCGCACAACGCCGCTCGCCTCGAGCCTGCGCGGCTGGGAGACGGAGGCGTCGCCCGAATCGTCCACCTGCGCGTACTGGTTGTCGCCCCAGCCGTAGAGCTCGCCCCCGCGCGTGCGGGCGAGCAGGAAGCTCTCGCCCATGGCGATCTCCACAACGCCTTCGAGCTCGACCTGCGCGGGCGTGGCCTGCGCGTCCGTATGGCCCAAGCCGAGCTGGCCCAGGTCGTTGCGTCCCCAGGTCCACAGCGTGCCGTCGGAGAGCAGCGCCGCGGAGAAATCGCGCCCCGCCTCCACCTGCACAGCGTTTTCCAGCACGCGCACGGGCAGGCTGTGATCCACGCCGTCGCCGTTGCCGAGCTGGCCGTAGTCGTAGTTGCAGCCCGCGGCGTAGACGTCCCCGTCCGAGGTCAGGAACAGCGAGTGATACCAGCCCGCCGACGCCTGCACCACATTTTCAAGCTCTACGGGTTTGGCATCGTATATGCTCAGATAGGACGAACCGCCGGTGCCCAGCCGTCCGTACTCGCCGACGCCCCACGCCCAGAGCGTGCCGTCATCACCGAGCGCGAACGAGTGCTTGTAGCCCGCCTCCACAAAGATGTGCGCCTCGCGGGCCTCACCGCCCGCGCCCGCGTCGTCCTCCGACAGCGCGAAGCAGTTCAGCAGCAATAAAATACATATGGCGATGGACAATATCCTCCTCACGACAGAAACCCTCCTTTCCCTTCCATAGCCCTATGATACCGTGTTTCGATATATTTTGCAACGATTGACACGATTTTGGCGAACTTTTCCATCGGACCCGGAGATGCCCGCAAAAAACGCCCCGCGAAATGCGGGGCGACTTGCGGCGGCGCTATCCGGCCGTCAGGAGGCGGACCAGCATGGCAGTCACGCTGTCCATGTCCTCCACGGCGATCAGTTCGTGGCGGCTGTGGAAGTTCATGCCGCCGGTGCCGAGGTTCGGGCAGGGGAGGCCCATGAACGAGAGCCGTGCGCCGTCGGTCCCGCCGCGGATGGGCACGCTGCGGGGCTCGAGACCCACGGCGCGGCAGGCGTCCTCGGCGCGGCGGACGATGTCCATGCGATCTTCCAGGATCTGGCGCATGTTGTAATACGAATCCACCAGCTGCAATTCCACCGCGCCCTCGCCGTAGCGCGCGTTGACGCGCGCGGCGATGTCGGCGGCCAGGCGCTTGCGGGCTTCGAAGCGTTCGCGGTCGTGGTCGCGGATGATGTAGTGCATCAAGCACTTTTCCACGCTGCCGCGCAGGTCGCACAGGTGGAAGAAGCCCTCGTAGCCCTCGGTGCGCTCGGGCACCTCCTCCGGCGGGAACAGCGCGGCGATCTCGCAGGCGACAGTGTTGGCGTTGCGCATGACGCCCTTGGCCGAGCCGGGGTGGACGCTCACGCCGTGGATGGTGAACACCGCCGAGGCCGCGTTGAAGTTTTCGTACTCGATGCCGCCCGCGTCGTCGCCGTCCACGGTGTAGGCAAAGTCCGCGCCGAAGGCGCGCACGTCGAACCTGTCCGCGCCGCGGCCGATCTCCTCGTCCGGCGTAAAGGCGACCTTGACCGCGCCGTGGGGGATGGATGGGTCGCGCGCAAGCGTCTCCACGCAGGTCATGATCTCGGCGATGCCCGCCTTGTCGTCCGCGCCCAGCAGCG
>DXVG01000163.1 GCA_019409045.1 Clostridiales bacterium
GGTCCATCCATGCAATACCGCACGATCCCCAGCACGGGAAGGCGCGTGAGCGCGCTGGGCATGGGTTGCATGCGCATGCCTACGCAGGACGGACAGATCGACCGGCCGGAGGCAGTCGCGCTGGTTCGCCATGCCATCGACGGCGGCGTGACATACGTCGATACCGCCTACGGCTACCACGGCGGCCAGAGCGAGGGGCTGGTGGGCGAGGCGCTCGCAGATGGCTACCGCGAGCGCGTATGCCTTGCGACCAAGCTGCCCGTGTGGCTGGTGGAAAAGCCCGAGGACATGGAGCGCATCTTCCGCGAACAGCTCGACAGGCTGCGCGCGGATCATGTGGACGTGTACCTTTTGCACGCGCTGGACAAAAAGCGGTTCGAGCGGATGCGCGAGCTGGGCGCGCTGGAGTTCATGCGCGGCGTGAAGGAGCGCGGGCTCGCGCGCATGATCGGCTTTTCGTTCCACGACGACGCGCAGGCGTTTGTCCAGATACTCGAGGCGATGGACTGGGACGTGTGCCAGGTGCAGATGAACCTGCTCGACGAGCATCGCCAGGCCACGATGGAGGGCGTGCGCCGCGCGGCCGCCCGGGGCGTCGGCGTGATCGCCATGGAGCCCTTGCGCGGCGGCGCGCTCACGCGCACCGCGCCCGCCGAGATCGACGCGCTGTATCAGGCCGCCGTTCCCGGGCGCACGCGGGCGGACTGGGGCTTCCGCTACCTCCTGGACAGGCCGGAGTTCGTCACCATACTCTCGGGCATGAGCACAACCGAACAGGTGGACGAGAACCTGCGCATATTCGACGAGGCGGGGGTGGGCTGCCTGACCGACGCAGAGCGCGAAACGCTCGCGCGCGTGCGCGAGGCCTACGAGCGGCGCACGCCCATCGGCTGCACAGGCTGCGGCTACTGCCAGCCCTGTCCACAGGGCGTAAAGATACCCGACATATTCAAGGCCTACGACGCGGCCGCCATGTTTGACGACCCCGAGGCCTTCCGCACCTTCTACCGGCAGGAGGAGCGGCCCGCGTGCGTGGGCTGCGGCGCCTGCGAGGAGGTCTGCCCGCAGCACTTCGCCGTGCCCATTCACGAGCGCATGCGCGGCATCGAGGCGGAAATGGCCGCCCTTTGACAAAAAAAGACCGCCGGACAGCTCCGTCCGGCGGTCTTTGCGCGTCCGCGCCTATTCCTCGGCGCCCTCGGCCACCATGTCGCGCGCCTTGCGCAGTATTTCCCGGTCCTGCTCGTGCGTCAGCAGGCGCTCGGCGACCTCAAAGGGATAGTAGTCGCCGTCGAGGAAGCCCTGCTCAAAGGCGATGCGATAGCGGCGGCTGTCGGTGCGCATGGCGTACCACTGTATGCGGTTGGAGACCTCCTTGCGGCGCGAGTTGGAGTAAAAATCGTAACTCGTGCGCCCCACAAGGCCGATGATGCGCGCCTGTATGCCCGCCTCCGCCTCCACGCGATACAGCGCCACCTCGCGCGCGTTGCCGCGCTCGCGGATGACGCCCTTGGGCATGATCCACTCGCCCTTGTCGCTCTTGAGCAGGAACACTTCGTCGCCGAAGAACACCACGCCGCCCGCGCAGTTGCGAATGTGCGCAGCCATGTGGAAACACCTCCTGTTGCATGTTTATTATACCACAAACGACGGCCGCCTTCAAGGCCGCATGGGGAGTGAAGCGCCATGAAAGAGTTGGAAACACTGCGAACCTGGCTCGGGGAGAGCCGCCGCGTCGTCTTTTTCGGGGGCGCGGGCGTATCTACAGAAAGTGGCATCCCGGATTTCCGCGGCGTGGACGGCCTCTACCGGCAGAAGTACGCCTACCCACCGGAGGTCATCCTCAGCGCGGAGTTCTTCCGCCGCATGCCGGAGGAATTCTACCGCTTTTACCGGGAGAAGATGCTCGTCACCGACGCGCAGCCCAACGCGGCGCATGAAAAACTCGCGCAGTGGGAGCGCGAGGGAAGGCTTCTGGCCGTGGTGACACAGAACATAGACGGGCTGCACCAGAAGGCGGGCTCCAAAACCGTCTACGAGCTGCACGGGACGATCTATGAAAACCACTGCGTGCGCTGCGGCAGGCGCTACGGCGTGGAGCACATCGCGCAAACCTCGGGCGTGCCGCTGTGCGCGTGCGGCGGCGTGGTAAAGCCCGACGTGGTACTCTACGGCGAATCGCTCGACAGCGCCGTGATCGAGGGCGCGCTGAGCGCCATTGCGCGCGCGGACCTGCTCATCGTGGGCGGCACATCGCTCACGGTTTACCCGGCCGCGGGCCTGATCGACGCCTATTCCGGGCATCGGCTCGCGCTGATCAACCGCGACGCCACATCGCGCGACAACCGCGCGGACCTGATCCTTCGCGGCTCCATCGCCGCGCTACTTTCAGAACTCTGAGGGCGCGCCCTCCAGCCAGCCGCGCAGCAGCGCGTCCTCCGGCGCCTGCGCCATCCATGTGGCCTCGTAGATCATGCCCACCTGCCGCATGCTCACCGCGCGCTGATCGGCCACGACGACGTGGTCCAGCAGCGGTATGCCCAGCGGCTCGAGCGCGGAGAGCAGCGAAAGCGTACACGCCACGTCCGCGTTGGACGGGCGCAGCGTGTTGTTGGGGTGGTTGTGCGCGATCACGAGCGCGCGCGCCTTCGTGCGCACGGCCTCGCGCAGCACATGGCGCACATAGAACGCGGCCCTGTCCGTCGTGCCCTTTTGCAAAAGCACGCACTCGATCAGCCTGCCCGACGGGCCGAGCGCCAGCATGTAAAAGTGCTCGTACATGTGCCCCAGAAACAGCGCCTTCAGGTAGCCCGCGGCGCTTGCGAACGTGCCCAGTCGGGGCGAGCGGCCGTAGCTCTCCAGCTGCATGCAGCGCACGATGCCGGGCACGAGGCTCAAAAGCAGCGCGTCGGAGCGATGCACGCCCATCTCCTCCAGCACATGCGCGCCGGACTCGTAGATCGAGGCGGGCGCGATGAACCGCCTGCGGAAGCGGCGCACCCACTCGGCGCCCGTGCCCGGGCGAACCGCCTCCATCAGCGCGCCGGTGGCCGCGTACACGCGGCGTATGCGCGCCTTGGAGGCGCTCACGCGCCCTCCGGAAGCGCGCCCGCCTGCTCAAGCGCGCTGCGCACGGCCGCCGCGTCCTCAAGCGCGTCGCCTAAGTAGTAGCCCTCCATCGCCTCGTCGTACTTGAGCGCGCACGCGCCGTCCACGCGCACGCCGCCCTCACAGAACACCAGATCCAGCGAGACGGGCGTCTCCAGGTCGTACAGGTCCGCGACGTATTCGCGGTCGGAGAGCGCCTCGCAGTCCTCGTTCCGGTCCAGAAACGCGCGCAGGTGGGAGATTTCCCGCGCGCTGAGCGCAAGCAGCATGCAGACCATCCTTTCAAAGCGTGTCGCGGCCGGGGCGCTTCAGCGTTCGCGCTCGCAGCCCAGAAAGAGCGTCTCGCCCGAGCCGATCAGGGAATGCAGATTGTCGCGGATGGCGCGGGGGAACAGGTTGCGGCGGGGCAGCTCCGCGGCGTCCACCCACTCCATGCCCACCTGAAAGCGGTCGCGGCCGGTGGGAGGCGCGCCGTCCTCGCTCTCGAGCCTGCACAGGAAGATGAAGTACACCTTGTGGCTCACGCCCTCCTCGCGGTTGTTGCACACGCGCTCGTAGATGCCCGAAAGCCGCATGGGCGCGACGCGCAGCCCCGTCTCCTCCAGAAGCTCCCTGCGGACGGCCTCCACGAGCGTCTCGCACTCCTCCTGTCCGCCGCCCGGCAGCGCGTAGTAGTCGCCAAAGCGCGACACGCAGCGGTTGACCAGTATCCTGCCTTCGTGGAGGACGATTGCCTTCGCCGAATTGCGCACGGGCATGGGCTCACCCCCGGAAAACGATCGTTGCCTTCATTATACATGAGCGCCGCGCAATTGGCAAGGCGGTCGCAAGCCGGCTTCTATATATTGTGGAAAACACTGCAAAAACGCCCGTCGCGCGTCGCGGATTGTTAAGCAATATTAAGGTTGTGCGAACTTCATGCGCTTTGATTGATTCTTTGTTGCGATGCTGATAGAATAAATGTAGCAGGGTCGATCTGTGACGACCACACAACATCATGCGTTGGGAGGATCTATATGGCAGTTGCGGTTATCATGCCCCGACAGGGAAACACGGTCGAGAGCTGCATCATCACCAAGTGGGCCAAGCAGAAGGGCGACGCGGTGAAGGTGGGCGACATCCTGTTCTCCTATGAGACCGACAAGGCCGCCTTCGACGAGGAGGCCAAAGTAGAAGGCACGCTTTTGGAAGTGTTTTTCCAGGAGGGGGACGACGTGCCCTGCCTGACGAACGTGTGCGTGATCGGCGCGCCGGGCGAGGACGTATCCGCCTTCGCGCCGGGCGGAGAAGCGCCCGCCGAGGCGGCTGAGGCCGCTCCGGCCGCTGAGGCTGCCGCCGAAGCGCCCGAGGCCGAGGAGGCCGCGGCCCCCGTGGTCATCGACGGCGATCTGAAGATTTCCCCGCGCGCCAAGGCGCTTGCCGAGCGCACCGGCGCGGACCTCTCCTTTGTGCGCCCAACCGGCCCGGACGGCCGCGTGATCGAGCGCGACGTGCAGGCCCTTCTGGACGCGGGCCATGTGGTCAGCGCCGCCGCGCGCGGCGCCTATGCCGGCGGCATCGAAGGCACTGGCCTGGGCGGCCGGGTGACGCTTTCCGACCTTGCCGCCAAGCCCGCCGCCGCGGAAGCCGCCGCGCCTGCCGCCCAGGCGGCCGCCGCGGAAGTCGGCGTGCCCAACGACGACAGCTACACTGAGCCGCTGCCCAACATCCGCAAGGTCATCGCCCGCACCATGCATTCCTCGCTGGCGAACATGGCGCAGCTCACCCACAATATCACCTTCGATTGCACCCAGATCCAGGCCC
>DXVG01000164.1 GCA_019409045.1 Clostridiales bacterium
CCATGGCCATCGCCCAGCAGCTCTACGAGGGCGTGGACATCGAGGGCGAGGGCTCGCAGGGTCTTGTCAGCTACATCCGCACCGACTCCACCCGCATATCGGACGAGGCGCTCGCCGCCGTGCGGGAGATGATCCGCAACACCTACGGCGAGAGCTACCTGCCCGCCGAGCCGAACGTGTACAAGAGCCGCAAAAGCGCTCAGGACGCGCACGAGGCCATACGGCCCACGGACATATCGCGCAGGCCCGAGGACATAAAGTCCTCGCTCACGCGCGACCAGTTCCGGCTCTATCGCCTCATCTACGACCGCTTCGTCTCCAGCCAGATGACCCCCGCCGTGTACGACACGCTCGCGGCCGACGTGGCGGGCGAAAACGGGCTCGTGTTCCACATCGCCGGGCAGAAACTCCGCTTCGCGGGCTTTACCGCCGTGTACGAGGAAGTGCTCGACGACGCGGTGGAGGAAAAGGACACGCAGCTTCCCGCGCTGGAGGAGAACATGGACGCGCGCCTCGTGGACGCGTCCGGCGAGCAGCGGTTCACGCAGCCGCCGCCAAGGTATACCGAGGCCTCGCTCGTGCGCGCGCTGGAGGAGAAGGGCATCGGTCGGCCGTCCACATACGCCCCGACGATCTCCACCATCATCACCCGCGGCTACGTCGCGCGCGAAAACAAGCGGCTGATCCCCACGGAGCTTGGCAAGATCGTCAACGACATCATGTGCAAAAACTTCCCCGACATCGTAAACATACAGTTTACCGCGGACATGGAGGAAAAGCTGGACGAGGTGGAGAGCGGCGGCGCGGACTGGCACGCGCTGGTGCGCGACTTCTACGGACCGTTTGAAAAGGACCTGGAGACCGCCGAGGCCAGCATCGAAAAGGTGTCCATCGAGGATCAGGTGTCCGACGTGCCGTGCGAAAAGTGCGGGGCGATGATGGTCTACAAGATGAGCCGCTACGGCAAGTTCCTGGCCTGCCCCAACTTCCCCGCGTGCCGGCACACGCTGGCGCTTCCCAAGAACATAGGCGTGGCCTGCCCGCAGTGCGGCGCGCAGCTTCTGGAGCGCATCAGCCGCAAGGGGCGCAAGTTCTACGGCTGCGAGCGGTATCCCGAGTGCGATTTCGTGTCCTGGGATCGCCCGGTCAACGAAAAATGCCCCGTGTGCGGCTCGCGCATGGTCTACAAGCGCGGCCCGAAGGACACGCACTTTCATGTATGCGTAAACGAGACCTGCCGGCATCGCGTGGAGGTCGAGGCGCAAAATGACGAATAGCGTGACCGTGGTGGGCGCGGGGCTCGCGGGGTGCGAGGCCGCCTGGCAGCTCGCCGAGCGCGGCGTACCGGTGCGCCTTGTGGACATGAAGCCCGCCGCGTACTCGCCCGCGCACCGCATGCCCGGCTTTGCGGAGCTGGTGTGCTCCAATTCGCTCAAGGCGGAGCACCTGACCAACGCCTCCGGGCTTCTCAAGGCCGAGATGCGAAAGCTGGATTCCCTCGTGTTGCGCGCGGCGGACGCGTCCCGCGTGCCCGCGGGCGGCGCGCTGGCGGTGGACCGGGAACGCTTTTCCGCCTTTGTGACCGACGCGCTGCGCGCGCATCCCATGGTCGCGTTTGAGACGGCGCTCGTGGACGCGCTGCCGCCCGCCCCGGCCATCATCGCCACCGGGCCTTTGACCGACCCCGCGCTCACCGGCGCGCTCACGGCACTGCCCGGCATGCGCGCCCTGCACTTTTTCGACGCCGCCGCGCCCATCGTGACGGCGGAGTCCATCGACATGGAGCGCGTGTTCTGCGCCTCCCGCTACGGCAGGGGCGCGGACTACATCAACTGCCCCATGACCCATGAGGAGTACGACGCGTTTTACGACGCACTGGTGGGCGCGCAGCTCGCCGAGGTGCACGATTTTGAGAAGAAGCTGGTGTTCGAGGGCTGCCTTGCGGTGGAGATACTCGCCTCGCGCGGCAGGCAGACGCTCGCCTTCGGGCCGCTCAAGCCCGTGGGGCTGACCGACCCGCGCACGGGCAGGGAGCCCTACGCCGTGGTGCAGCTTCGCCGGGAGAACGCGCAGGGCACGCTCTACAACCTGGTCGGGTTCCAGACGCGGCTGAAGTGGGGCGAGCAGAAGCGCGTGTTTTCCATGATCCCCGGGCTTGAAAACGCCGAGTTTGCGCGCTACGGCGTGATGCACCGCAACACCTACCTCAACTCCCCCGACGTGCTTGGCCGAAACTACGCGCTGCGCGCGGACCCGCTCACGCGCTTTGCGGGGCAGCTCACGGGCGTGGAGGGCTACATGGAATCCGCCGCCAGCGGGCTGGTCGCGGCGCTGGGGCTGTATATGGCGCTGCGGGGAAGACCGGAGCCGGACTTCGGTGGGCGGACGGCCCTGGGCGCGCTGGAGCGGCATGTGCGCACGGCCACAAAGGACTTCCAGCCGATGAACGCCAACTTCGGCATACTCGACCCCCTGCCCGCGCGCGTGCGCGGCAAGCGCAACCGCTACGAAAAGCTCGCCGAGCGCGCGCTCGCCGAGCTGGATGCGATCATCGACCGATACGAATTGAGGGATTGACTATGGCAGAATCCATGTTTCGCGGCACCACCATCTGCGCCGTGCGCAAAAACGGCGAATGCGCCATGGCGGGCGACGGACAGGTGACGCTCGGACAGCAGACCGTGATGAAGGCGCACGCGCACAAGGTGCGGCGCATATTCGGCGGCAAGGTGGTCGTCGGCTTCGCAGGCTCTGTAGCCGACGCGTTCGCGCTGTCGGAAAAATTCGAGGAAAAACTCACGCAGTTTTCCGGGAACCTCCCCCGCGCGGCGGTGGAGCTCGCGCAGGACTGGCGCACGGACAAGGCCATGCGCCGCCTGGAGGCGATGCTTCTGTGCGCCGACAGTGAAAACCTGCTGCTGGTCAGCGGCACGGGCGAGGTCATCGAGCCCGACGACGGCATACTCACCATCGGCTCCGGCGGCAACTACGCGCTGGCGGCGGCGCGCGCGCTTATGCAGAACACCGACATGAGCGCCGCGGAAATCGCGCGCAGCGCGCTGCACATCGCCTCGGAGATATGCGTATTTACCAACGGAAACATCATCGTAGAGACCGTATAAAAGGAGAAACGCCATGCTACAGCTCACACCGCGCGAGATCGTGCGCGAGCTCGACCGCTACATCATCGGTCAGGACGAGGCCAAGCGCGCCGTAGCCGTCGCGCTGCGCAACCGCTACCGCCGCGCACAGCTCCCCCCGGAAATCCGCGAGGAGGTCACCCCCAAGAACATACTCATGGTCGGCCCCACGGGCGTGGGCAAGACAGAGATCGCCCGCAGGCTGGCCCGGCTGGTGGACGCGCCGTTTGTCAAGGTTGAGGCCACCAAGTTTACCGAGGTCGGCTATGTCGGGCGCGACGTGGAATCCATCGTGCGCGACCTTGTGGAGGCGTCCATACGCCTTGTCAAGGAGCAGCACACCGCCCGCGTACACCAGCGCGCGGAGAAGAACGCCGAGGAGCGGCTTGCCGACCTGATCGTCAAGCCCATCAAGAAAAAGACAAACCCCCTAGACATACTGCTGGGCAACAAGCCCAAGGAGCCGGAGCTGCCGCCCGAGGAGCGCGACAAGCTCTCCCTGGAGCGTTCGGACGTTCTGGAGAAGCTGCGCCGGGGCGAGATGGAACATGTGGTGGTCGAGGTGGAGGTCGAGGAGACCTCCCCGCGCGGCGAGATCCCCGGAACGGACATGACCATGAACGACATGCTCGGCTCCATACTCCCCAAGCGCACGAAGCTGCGCAAGGTGGAGGTGCGCGAGGCGCGGCGCATACTCATCGCCGAGGAGGAGCAGAACCTGATCGACATGGACAGCGTGTACTCCGAGGCCGTCGAGCGCGCCGAGCAGCACGGCATCGTGTTCCTCGACGAGATCGACAAGGTGGCCGGCCGCGGCGGCGGCAGCGGCCCGGACGTGTCCCGCGAGGGCGTGCAGCGCGACATATTGCCCATCGTGGAGGGCTCCACGGTCAACACAAAATACGGCCCCGTGCGCACCGACCACATGCTCTTCATCGCCGCGGGCGCGTTCCATGTCTCCAAGGTGACGGACCTGATCCCGGAATTGCAGGGCCGCTTCCCCGTGCGCGTGGACTTAAAGCCCCTGACGCGCGACGACTACAAGCGCATACTCACCCAGCCGGAAAACGCGCTCATCCGCCAGTATCAGATGCTTTTGAAGGTGGACAACGTGTCGCTCACGTTTGACGAGAGCGCGCTGGACGCGGTGGCCGACTACGCCTGGCAGGCCAACGAAACGGCGGAGAACATCGGCGCACGGCGCCTGCACACGCTGCTCGAGCGCATCCTCAGCGACATCGCCTTCAACGCAGGCGGCGGCGATGCGCCGGAGGTGGAAGTCCGCGTGGACGCGGAGTACGTCCGCGCGCAGCTCAGCGAGGACATACAGGCCAAGGACGTGAAAAAGTACATCCTGTGATCGCCGCGCGGCGCATCTGCGGATAAAAATACGCGCAATCGCATGAAAGCCCTCCATATCGGCAAGAATAGCGCATAGATATTCTATGTGACATTCTGGATATGGAGGGTTTTTTGCATGAAAGCGATCATCATGGCCGGCGGAGAGGGACAGAGGCTGCGGCCCTTGACCTGCGACTGCCCCAAGCCCATGATGCGGCTGATGGACCGGCCCGTGATGGAATACGCGCTGCGCCTGCTGGCGCGCCACGGCGTGCGCGAGGCGGCGGTGACGCTGGGGTATCTGCCCGACGCCATCGTAGATCACTTTGGCGACGGTTCCGCGTGGGGGCTGGAGGTGCGCTACTACACGGAGCGCACGCCGCTGGGCACCGCCGGCGGCGTGGGACA
>DXVG01000165.1 GCA_019409045.1 Clostridiales bacterium
ATGTCCGCGATGGACATCACCTCGTCGGGGATGTTGAGTGTGGACGCGTCCGGCAGGCCGAAGGGCACGACGCGCAAAACCGCCGCCAGCGTGCCGCGCTGACGGTAGGCGTTGCAGCGAAACCGACTGATGTCTGGAACGGAGAAGGAGAAGTCGTCGTCCCCCGTGCTCTCCAGATGCTCGTCCTGCCGCGCGCCCGCGACGCGGTAGATCTGCGCGATGAGGCGGGCGGTGTCCGCGGGGAGCATGCGCTCACGCGTGAGGGGAACGAGGGTTCCATCGCACTTGGCCGTGACCGGCGCTCCGGGAAGTATGAAAAGGTCGGACGCGGCCATGTCAAGCGCGCCACGCAGCAGCGCCTCCAGCGCCGCGCCGTCGCTGACGCCCGCGATGGACACGGGCGTTACCCGATCAAATTCCATGTGTCCGCCTCCTCTATGGCCGGGTCCTGATTGGGCTCCAGGTGGCGATCCTCCACCGCGAAGCGCTCCTGCTCGGAAAGCGGGAGTATGCGAATGCCCGCGCGCAGAAGCCGCGTATCGCCCACCAGAGCGGAATAGTCGATCTGCTCGCCCACGCCCACGCCGAATTGCTCGCGCACGAGGCGGTCGTATTCCTCCGCGTCGCCCGCGGCCTGTTCGCGCAGCGCGAGCAGCGCCTCATCCGTCTTCTGAGTAAACAGACTAAATTCTGTTTGTGCGTCGTAGTAATCCGACGCGGCGGCCTCGGTGCGCGTGCTCATCTGCATATCGCCCCGCGCGCTGAACAGCGCCAGAACGCCAAGCATGGTCATCACAAGCACGACCAGGATCATCAGGATCGTCGAGGCGCCGGGGCCGAGCCTTGCGGAGCTTTTCATGGCGCGCTCCTTTCCGGGCGGTAGCACGCGGTCTGCATGCTGGTGAGCGTCTCCTCGCCCATGAGCACGGATACCGTGCAGCGCTCAAGCGTGCCGGCCGCGCCGGGCTGGCTGTCCATCTGGGCATGCACGGCGTAGGTCTCGCCGTCCATCTCGCGCTCCTGCACGGCGGGGAGCTCCTCGCCCGCGCAGAACTGCTCCAGCGCGTCCTGCGCAAGTATGGTGGCGCAGGAGAGGCGCAGGCTGTCGCGGCTTATATCGTTGGAGGCGGCGAACACGCGCAAAAGCGTCACCGCCGAAAGCGCCAGAAACAGCGATACGATGACCAGCTCGCAGAGCATGGCCTTTGTACGACCGCTTTCACGCATGGCTCCTCCCCCCTATTCCCACAGCGCGACGTGCGCCGAATAGTCCTCGCCGCCGGTGCGCAGCGTTAAACAAACCATGTTCTGTTCCAGGGAGACTTGGAAATCCTCCACCGCGGCGATGCGCTGGCCCTGATCGGGCTCCATGCTTATGCCGCTGGCGGTAAACAGCTCGTAGAGCGCGCCCTCATGGGCGTAGATGCGCGTTTCATACTGTGTTTGGCCGATCTGCTCCTTGAGAAGCAGCATATCATTTCCGGCTTCGGTCTGTTCTACTGCGACCTCGCCGGAGGACGCGCGCAGCTTACCCGTCACATAGGCGATGGCCGTGCGCACATCGTAGCTATGTTCGCCGCGCTCCACCACGGAGCGGTACACGCCCGCGCCGAATACGACCGTCAAAAGGCACATCAGTGCGAACACCGCCACGGTGAGGAATATGCACATGCCGCTCACGGCCCGCAGGCCGAACCGCCGCCCGCTCATGCGCCCGCCTCCCCTCCGCGCTCGACGACGCGCACCGTGGGCATCACGTTGTCGGCAAAGCCGGAGAAGAACACGGCAAAGCGCTCCTCGTCCACATCGACGTTGTAATTCTCCTCCAGATACCGCAGCGAGGCGGGATAGCGGCCCTCAATGGCATAGCAGGTGACCAGCGCGCGCCGAATGGCGTCTTCCAGAAGCGTGCGCTGTTCCTGCGTGGTCCGGCGCGCGTTGACAGCGGCCGCGCCGTAAAACGCGCCCACCATCAGCGCCATCACACACAGGGCGATCAGCCAACCGCGTTTCTTCATTGCGCGCCTCCAGTTTTTCAGATCATCGAGGAGAGTATGCCCGCCAGCGGCAGCATCACCGACAGCAGGATCGCGCCCGCGACCACCGCCATGAGCGCCACCAGCAGCGGCTCGATCAGCGCCTCGGCGTTGGAGACCTCGCGGTCGAACCGCTCGTGGTACACCTCCGCAAGGCGGGAGAGCACGCTGTCCATCTGGCCCGCCGCGTCGCCGGAGCGCAGCATGCGGGCGTGCAGCGCGTCAAACACGTCGGCCTCATCGACGGCCTGGCTGAAGGACTTGCCCTGCGCCATGGCCGCTTCCACGCGCTCGACCTTCTGGCGCATCATGCCCGTCCCGGAGAGCTCCTCCACCAGCGGCAGCGCGTCCTCGATGGGATAGCCGCTGCCGATGAGCATGGTCATGGCCGTTGCAAACCGCTCCGCGTTCAGCGCGCGGGTGACGCGGCGCAGCACCGGCACGGCGCTGCACAGCCAGGAGATCACGCGCTCGCGCATGCCCGTGCGCATGAGCACGCCGATGACCGCGGCCGCCAGGATCAGCACGCCTACGATGACCATCGCCACCACGCCGATGACCATGCCCACCTGGGTCACGCCCTCGGCCGTGGCGTACAGCCCCGCGCCGAGGCTTCGCAGCACCTGCGTAAAGACAGGCATCACATAAAACACCACCACGGCGATGATCGCGCCCATCAACAGCGTGAGCAACGCCGGATAGAGCACCGCCTGGCGGATGTTCCTGCGCACGCGGTTCTCCCGCGCATAGGCCTCGCCAAGCGCGTCCAGAACGTCGTCCAGCTTGCCGGACTGCTCGCCCACGCGCACCATGCGCGCGGCGTAGTCGGGCAGCACCGGGGCCTGCTCCAGCGCGGCGGTGAGCGATCCCGTCTTTTCGATCGCGGCGGCAAGCCCCGCCAGCGCCTCGCCGGAGCGCGTGCCCTGGAAATCCGCGCACAGCGCGGTCAGGCCGTCCGTCAGGGGGATGCCGCTTTTGAGCACCATCGCCGCCTGGCTGCAAAACAGAGCCGTTTCCTCGGCGTTGAGGCGGGCCGTCTTGTTCCTGGAAGGTGTCAATATATCGCCTCCTCGGTGTACTGCTTGACCTTGGTGAACGTCACATCGGAAGTGGTGTCGTAGCGCACCCATTCACCGTCGATATAGACATTGTTCCATGCGTGATACAGCGCGTCCGCATAGCCCATCACCATCTGCGTGGGGATGCCCTGCACGCGCAGAAGGCCGCACATCAGCGCGGAGAAATCGAAGCAGATGCCCATCTTGGTCTGGATGACCTCGTCGAGGTCGGGCACATAGCCGGCCTGCCGGCCAGAAGCGGCGAGGATCGCCGCCATGTAGTCGTAGACCATGTTGGAGGTGACGTAGTTGTACACGGCGGATACCTTTTCCCGGTCGCTCTCCAGCCCCTGGCACAGTTGGTTGGACAGTTCCACCACCGCGCTGTCCTGCGTATACCAGGCGTAGCGGTTCGGCACAAGGAAGGCGGCGTTTTCGTCGGTCAGCTGCACGGAGAGGTTCTTGGCAAACGCCTGCGAATAGCTGTTGCCCTCCACCTGCTGATAGACCACCACCGAGTAATCCCCGCTGCCGTCCTGCAGGGGGTAGACGTCGTACTCGCCGTCCCCGTCCAGGTCATAGGTGTACTGATTGTCACCGGTGATGCGCACCTTCAGCTTCTTGGAGCTGGACATTTTGACCATCACATAGCCGGAGTCGGCGTGGGTGGCGTCCAGCGTCGCCCCGCCGCCCTGATAGATGATGTCCCCCGCCTCCGGGAAGATGGCGACGGAGGCGCCGATGGCGATGAGCGTCAGCAAAACCGACATGACCAGAGCCATTCCCGCCCCGGCCTTCGCCTGTCTCGCCCCGTGCATGCGCCGCATGTCCCCGCCTCATCCTTCGGTCGCGTCCTGTGACACGAGATTTCTACTCATTAAACCATATTTTAGCAAACCCATCGCATGAAGTCAATGGAGAAATGTGCCAATACATTGCCATTTCGGCGACCCGGCAGCATCCAATATGACGAAAAAGCGACGTTTGCGGAGGAATCGAAAAGCGATTTAAGACTTTGGTCTGTTATTTTCATGGTGCAGTCTGTATTGGCGAGGCGTGGCATGCGCAGCGGCCGAAAGCGGCATACTAAGGCGCGCAAAAACACATCGAAAGGTGGAGATTCGACATGGAACGCCGCTATGTGTATGTGCTGCGCGTCCGACACAGGGAGGCAAACGCCGCGCATCTTCAGGCGCTGCTGACAGAGCACGGCGCCTCGATCCGCATGCGCTTGGGGATGCACGAGGGAGGCGACATGCACGATGGTGTCATTTTGTTGCACCTTTGTTGCAAAAATGACGCCGCGATTGCATTGCGCGACGGACTTGATGGCCTGCGCGGCATAGAGTTCAGCGCGCTCGAACTGGATGTCTAGGGGGAAAACTGCGCGATGAATCCGCTTCATTCGCGCTGTTTTTACATATATATTGTATGCTTCTGTATTATGTGCTTCGCGCGTTTTACGACAAGCGCCAGAAATCCATCCGGTGTTTTTCAATTTCGTTCGGAAATGTCCGAAATAATGAATAATTTTTGAAATAATCCGTTGACTTCCGTTCACATTTGTGATATAGTCCAGATACGATTATATCCTGAAACTGGGAGGAGAATCACTCTATGAAGCAGTTCAGACGGTTCATGTGCCTGACACTCGCGCTGCTGATGCTGATCAGCTCGCTGCCGGCGTGGTCAGAGGGCGAATCGATCGTCAATGCGAACAGTGTGCCCTCTGCAACGCAGAACGCGTCCGACGCACCTGTCGAGACGTCCAATGCCGCGCAGA
>DXVG01000166.1 GCA_019409045.1 Clostridiales bacterium
TGGTAGCAGCGCGCCTCCATGGCCATGGCCAGCTCGTCCGCGCGGCGGAACGCGCTTACAAACAGCGGCACCAGCAGCGGCACCATCGCCCTGGCCCGGCGAAAGAGGTTGCCGGACTCAAAGTCCGCCCCGCGCGCCATCTGCGCCTTCATGATCTTGTCCGCCTCCTCCATTAGCGTCGGGATGAACCGAAGCGCGATGGACATCATCATGGCGATCTCGTGCGCGGGAAAGCGCAGGCGCGTCAGCGGCCGCATCAGGCTCTCCATGCCGTCGGTGAGCGATATGGCCGACGTGGTCAGCGTAAGCAGCTGCGAGGCCACGATCAGAAGCACCAGCCGCACCGCCAGAAACGCCGCCCGGCGCAGCCCGAGATCCGTCACGGTGATGAACTTCCAGGAAAACAGAGGCGTGCCCTCGCTCTGGAAAAACACGTTGAGCAGAAACGTCACCGCCACGATGAACGCCACGGGCTTGAGCCCGCGCACCAGAAAGCGCGCGCCGATCCCGGACACGCGGGAGGCCAGCAGCACAAACCCCAGCACCGCCGCGAACCCCAGAAAGCCGTCGCACAGAAACACCGCCACGATCAGCGCCACGGTCAGCAGTATCTTCGTGCGCGGGTCCAGACGGTGCACAAACGAGTTTCCGGGAAAGTACTGCCCGATGGTGATGTTCTTCAGCATCCGCGCACCTCCCTGAGAATGGCGGCGCGCACGTCCTCCATGCGGTACAGCCCGTCGCCCAGCTCCATCCCGCGCTCCCGAAGCGCCCTGGCGAGCTTGACGCACTCGGGCACGTCCAGCCCCATCGCGCGCAGCGCCTCCTCGTGGCGGAACACATCGCCCGGCGCGGCGTCAAAGGCCACTTCGCCGTGGTCGAGCACGATCAGCCGGCCGCACAGCCGCGCAGCGTCGTCCATGGAATGCGTGACCATGACCACCGTCACGCCGCTTTCGTGTATGCCGCGAATCAGCGTCAAAAGCTCCTCGCGCCCGGCGGGGTCCAGCCCCGCCACCGGCTCGTCCAGCACCAGCGTGCCCGGCTTCATCGCCAGCACGCCCGCAATGGCCACGCGCCGCTTCTGGCCGCCGGACAGCTCGAAGGGCGACTTGTCCATGACCTCCTCGCCCAGCCCCACCTGCGCAAGCGCGGAGCGCGCGCGGGCGCGCACCTCCTCCTCGTCCAGGCCCAGGTTGCGCGGGCCGAAGCCCACGTCCTTTTCCACGGTCTCCTCAAAGAGCTGGTACTCCGGGTACTGAAACACCAGCCCCACCTCGCGCCGTATCTCGATCAGGCTCTGGCCCTTTTCGCCAACGTCCACGCCGCCGACGATCACATGCCCCGGCTCGGGCCGGATCAGCGCGTTCAGGTGCGCGATCAGCGTGCTCTTGCCGCTGCCCGTGTGGCCGATGATGCCCACAAACTCGCCGTCGCGTATGGTCAGGCTCACGTCCCTGAGCGCGCAGGTCTCAAAGGGCGTTCCGGGCATGTAGATATGCGTCAGCTTTCGGATTTCAATCGACACAGTTCCACCGCCATTTCCTCGACCGTCATGATGCCCGCGCGCAGCGCCAGCCCGTCCGCGCGCAGCTGCGCCGCCAGATGCGCCATCGGCGGCACGTCCAGACCCATCGCATAGATGTCGTCTGCGCGCTCAAACACATCGCGCGGCGCGCCGTCCATGGCGATCTTGCCCGCGTCCATCACGATCAGCCGCCCGGCCTGCAGGGCCTCGTCCATAAAGTGCGTAATCCACACCACGGTGATGCCGTCGCGCCGGTTGAGCTCCCTTGCCACGGCGAACACCTCCCGCCTGCCCGAGGGGTCGAGCATGGCGGTGGATTCGTCAAATACGATGATCTTCGGCCGCATGGCCAGCACGCCCGCCACGGCCACGCGCTGCTTCTGCCCGCCGGAGAGCATGTGCGGCGCAGCCTCGGCGTGCGCGCGCATGCCCACGGCCTCCAGCGCCTCGTCCACGCGGCGGCGTATCTCCTCCGGCGGCACGCCGAGGTTCTCCAGCCCGAACGCGCAGTCCTCCTCGACCACGGTGGCGACGATCTGGTTGTCCGGGTTTTGAAACACCATGCCGCAGCGCTTGCGCACTTCGAGGCTGTTCTTCTCCTCGTGCGCGGCGATGCCGTCGATATACACCTCGCCCTTCTGGGGAAGGATCAGCGCGTTGAGCAGCTTTGCCAGCGTGGATTTCCCGCTGCCGTTTCTGCCCAGCACCGCCACGAACTCGCCGCGCGAAACGGCGAAGCTCACGCCCGCCACCGCGTCCTCCTGCGCGCCGTCGTAGCGGTATTCCGCGTCCTGTACGCGGATGATCTCCTCGGCCATAAAGCGCCTCCCGCCCTATTTTGGCCGCATTATACCATGCAAAGGTTAATTCGCGCGTCAATCTGTGTTTCGTTTTGCATGCGGCGCGCCGCCTTTTTGCGCCAAAAAGTGTGCAAGTACATGAAAATTCACTTTTATTCCTTGCGCGAATGTGGTAAAATACCCCTGTAAACATGGATAGGAGGAGTGGTTTTCATGAGCTTCAACAAAAAGACGATCGAAGACATCGACGTTTCCGGCAAGAAAGTACTGGTCCGCTGCGACTTCAACGTGCCGCTGGACGAGAACAAGAACATCACCGACGAAACGCGCATCAACGCCGCGCTTCCCACGATCAAATATCTGCTCGAGCACAAGGCCGCGGTCATCCTCTGCTCCCACCTGGGCCGTCCCAAGGGCGAGTTCAACATGAAGTACTCCCTCGCGCCGGTGGCAAAGCGCCTGTCCGAGAAGCTGGGCTTCGAGGTCAAGCTCGCCAAGGACGTCATTGGCGAGGACGCCAAGAAGCTCGCCGCCGCGGTCAAGCCCGGCGAGGCGATCCTCCTTGAGAACGTGCGCTTCCACGCCGAGGAGGAGAAAAACGATCCCGCCTTTGCCAAGGAGCTCGCCTCCATGGCCGAGATCTACGTCTCCGACGCGTTCGGCACCGTGCACCGCGCGCACGCCTCCACCGCGGGCGTTGCCAGCTACCTGCCCGCCGTGGCCGGCTTCCTGATCGGCAAGGAGCTCAACTTCCTCGGCAAGGCCGTCACCAACCCCGAGCGCCCGTTCGTGGCCATCCTCGGCGGCGCGAAGGTCAAGGACAAGATCGGCGTGATCACCAACCTGCTTGAGAAGGTCGATACGCTGCTCATCGGCGGCGGCATGGCCTACACCTTCATGAAGGCCACCGGCGGCGAGATCGGCAACTCCCTGTGCGACGAGGAGCGACTGGGCCTGGCGCTGGAGCTGCTGGACAAGGCAAAGGCCAAGGGCGTCAAGCTGCTTCTGCCCATCGACAACGTGTGCGGCAAGGAGTTTAAGGACGATACCGAGCAGATGACCTGCGAGTCCGGCAAGATCCCCGAGGGCTGGGAGGGCCTGGACATCGGCCCCAAGACGGTCGAGCTGTTCGCAAGCGAGATCAAGGCCGCCAAGACGGTCGTGTGGAACGGCCCCATGGGCGTGTTTGAGATGCCCTCCTTTGCCAAGGGCACGCTGGCGATCGCAACGGCCATGGCCGAGTCCGACGCCACCACCATCATCGGCGGCGGCGACAGCGCGGCTGCCGTCACCCAGATGGGCCTGGCCGATAAGATGAGCCACATCTCCACCGGCGGCGGCGCGTCGCTCGAGTTCCTCGAGGGCAAGACGCTGCCCGGCGTCGCCGCGCTGAGCGACAAGTAATCCCCGATATACACCACCCGCATGGCGACCCCCCGTTTGGGCGGGGTCGCCATAAAACGGCAAGCGGCGCGACGGGATTTGGGAGGGCTGACCTCTGGAGTGCGAACACCCGCTGGACTATAAGACGCTTCTCAAGCGCATGCTGACCGTCCACGACGAGCGCGTGGTCACCTGCCCCGCCTGCGGGCGGAGGGTGCGCGTGGAGTTTGACGAGGGCTGGGGGCGCTGGCTTTCCGCGCCCATCCCCGCACTGCCGCTGATCGTCAGCATGGTCTTCTTCGTGCGCGCCGTCTTTACCGGCGGCCGCGCGGCAACGCTTTCCGGGCTGTGCATCGTCGCGGCGGGCGCGGCGCTCTCGCTGTTGTGCTTCCTTGCGTGCTGCCTGGTCATACAACGCCGTCGTCTCTACCGGATTCTTCCGGTAAGCGAGCCATAAATCTACCGAGAACTTAGGAGGATACCAACCATGCGTAAACCCATCATCGCCGGCAACTGGAAGATGAACAAGACCCCCGCCGAGGCCGTGGAACTGGTCAAGGGCCTGATCCCGCTGGTCAAGGACGCCAAGTGCGACGTGGTGGTCTGCCCCACCGCCGTGTGCCTCCCGGTCGTCGCCGAGGTCATCAAGGGCACCAACATCAAGCTCGGCGCGCAGAACGTGCACTTCGCCGAGAAGGGCGCCTACACCGGCGAGCTGTCCGCCGAGATGCTCAAGGCCGTGGGCTGCGAGTACGTCATCATCGGCCATTCCGAGCGCCGCCAGTACTTCGGCGAGACCGACAAGACCGTCAACCTGCGCGCCGCCGCCGCCGTGAAGGCGGGCCTGACCGCCATCATCTGCGTGGGCGAGATGAAGGACGAGCGCGTGGACGGCTACACCGACATACTCGTCACCTACCAGACCCAGATGGCGCTCAAGGGTCTCACCGCCGAGGAGCTGGACCGCGTGGTCATCGCCTACGAGCCGGTGTGGGCCATCGGCACGGGCCTGACCGCCACCGACGAGCAGGCCAATGAGACCATCGGCGTCATCCGCAAGGCCATCGCCGACGTCTACGGCGACGAGGTCGCCCAGAAGGTGCGCATACAGTACGGCGGCAGCATGAAGGGCTCCAACGTCAAGGGCCTGATGGCGCAGCCGG
>DXVG01000167.1:0-4219 GCA_019409045.1 Clostridiales bacterium
GCAGCAGCGCGCCGCGCGGGCGCAGGCCGCCCCGCAGCAGCCGCCGGAGGCGTATCTGCGCGCGGTGGAGGCGCTCTCGGCGGAGAACCCGTCCCTGCGCGCGGCGCTGGGTGGCATGCAGTTTGCGGGCATGGAGGGCGACGCGCTCACCGCGCGCTTCCCCCGCAAGCAGATGATGTTCCTCAAGCTGCTCGAGCGCAGGCAGGAGGTGCTGGACGCGGCGTTTTCCAAGGCGTTTGGCCGCGCGGTGCGCGTGTGCCTGTGCCTGGAGGGCGACGTCGCGCCGCAGGGCGAGGCCGCCTCCGCCGCGCGCCGCGTCATCGAGCAGAGCTACGACGTGTTCGGCCGGGAGAACATAGACCTCACGGACTGATTGACGAATCGCCCCCGCGCGGGTATAATGGAAGCTGATCTGTTGGAAAGGGGATACCCATATGACCACATTGGTACGGGAGCTGTTCGCCGAGGTGCCGACCGCGCCGAGGCGCGGCGTGAAGGTGTCGGGCTGGGTGCGCACGATGCGCGAATCGAAGGCGTTCGCCTTTGTGGAGCTCAACGACGGCAGTTACTTTAAGAACCTGCAAATCGTGCTCGAGGCCGATGCGCTGGAGAACTATCAGGAGCTCACGAAGAAGATCGGCGTGGGCGCGGCCATCGAGGCCGAGGGCGAGATCGTGCCCACCCCGCAGATGAAACAGCCCTTCGAGCTCAAGGCCGCCTCCGTCACCGTGCTTGGAGAGAGCCCCAGCGACTATCCGCTGCAGAAAAAGCGGCACACGCTGGAGTATCTGCGCACCATACAGCACCTGCGCCCGCGCGCCAACCTGTTCCAGTGCGCCTACCGCATACGCTCGCTGGCCGCGCAGGCCATCCACCGCTTCTTCCACGACCGCGGCTTTGTCTATGTGCACACGCCCATACTCACCGGCAGCGACTGCGAGGGCGCGGGCGAGATGTTCCGCGTGACCACGCTGGACGCGGGCGAGCCGCCGCGCACCGCGGATGGCGAGGTGGACTTTGACAAGGACTTCTTCGCCAAGCCCGTGAGCCTGACCGTGTCCGGCCAGCTCAACTGCGAGTGCATGGCGCTGGCGTTCCGCAACGTGTACACCTTCGGCCCCACCTTCCGCGCCGAGAACAGCTACACGCCGCGCCACGCGGCGGAGTTCTGGATGATCGAGCCGGAGATCGCCTTTGCCACCCTCAAGGAGGACATGGACCTTCAGGAGGAGATGATCAAGTACATCTTAGCCGCCGTGCTGGAGGAGGCAAAGCCGGAGCTGGAGTTTTTGAACAACTTCGTGGACAAGGGCCTCGTCGCCCGCCTGGAGAGCGTGCGCGACGCGGAGTTTGCCCGCGTGACGTACACCGAGGCCGTGGACATACTCTCAAAGAGCGGCCAGGTGTTTGAGTACCCCGTGTTCTGGGGGTGCGATCTGCAGACCGAGCACGAGCGGTACCTGACCGAAAAGCACTTCGGCCGCCCTGTGTTCGTCACCGACTACCCCAAGGAGATCAAGGCCTTCTACATGCGCATGAACGACGACGGCAAGACCGTGGCCGCCGCGGACCTGCTGGTGCCGGGCGTGGGCGAATTGTGCGGCGGCAGCCAGCGCGAGGAGCGGCTGGACGTGCTCAAGGCGCGCATCGAGGAGCTGAACATGAACCCCGAGGACTACTGGTGGTATCTGGAGCTTCGCAAGTACGGCACCTGCAAGCACGCGGGCTTCGGCATGGGCTTTGAGCGGCTGATCATGTACCTGACCGGCATCGCCAACATACGCGACGTGCTGCCCTTCCCGCGCACCACGCGCAACTGCGAGTTCTAAGCCCCGCAAAAAGACTGCCCTCGCGACCATGCGGGGGCTTTTTCTACGCTCTTCTGTCTGTTGGCTTTGCCCCCGCGACCACGCGGGGGCAGCTTGCTTATCCGGGCAGGCGTTATCCGGGCAGGCGATAGGTAAACACATCCAGCCGCGCAACGCCCATCGCCCGCAGCGCGGCGACTGTGTTTTCCACATCCCTTTCCCCGTTGAAGCCGGGGATGCGCGGCACGCGCACGAGCACGCGCTGCGCGCCCAGCATATCAAGCGCCAGGCGCAGGTTGGAAAGTGCGCGGGCGTTGTCCCTTCCCGTGTAGGCGCGGTAGATCCCGGGGTTTGCGTCCTTGACGTCGAAAATGACCTCGTCCAGAACCGCCAGCGCCGCGCGGGCGAGCGCTTCGGGGACGTTTAAGCACGTCTCTGCGGTCAGACGCCACGCGCCGCCGCACACCTCCCGAAACGCGGCGATGAAGGGCGCGTACAGAAGCGGCTCGCCGCCGCCAAAGGCAACGCCCCCATGCGTGGCCTGAAAGTAGAGGTCGTCCATGCGCGTCATTTCATACAGCTGCGCGGGCGTGACCATGCGCACGGGCGTGTCCTCGCGCAGCGCCTGCGGGTTCAGGCAGTACCTGCAGCGCAGCGGGCAGCCGCGCGCCGCCGCCAGCGTGGTCACGCCCGCGCCGTCGGTCAGGATGCGGTGGCGGCTGAGGGCAAAGAGCGGAAAGCGCGCCGCCTCGCTCACGGCTGCGCCTCAATGCCGTCCTCGGGCGTCACCATGCCCAACATAAGCACGGGCGTGGTCTCGTGGGCGTCGTCGATGAGGTCGGACGACGGCGCCTGGCCCGCGAGAAGCGCTTCCTCCGTGGGCGCGGCGGAGGGCGCGGGCTGCGCGTCCACCAGCGCATCGCAGCCGCTCAGCGCCGCGATCATGCCCGCGCAGACGCCCGCCAGCGCCACGCCCTTTTGCAGGCGGCGCTTGGCCAGCTGCCGCTCCAGGTCGCGCACTTCGCGCTCGCAGCGCGGGCAGGTGCCGCGGCACTCGCCCTGGAACGTGCATTCGCGCACGACCCATTCGATGTCGTTGCGCCGAGCGATCTCGGCGCGGATCTCCCTCAGGATGCGGCAGGTCTGTTTGCCCCGCATGCGTCTCCCTCCCCCGTTGTATGCTCCCTCTTTGACGGCGCGCTCCCCCGCTTTGTTCCATCTTTGGAAAGGCGATGCACGCCCGGCGCGGCAACGCCATACCATGCAGGGAAGGAGTGTGATCTTCATGGGCAATACGACCATGCAACCGCAGGGAGAAGTCCGCTATCTGGGCCTGGACGTGAGCGCGCGCTCGGGGGAGGTCGACTTTGCGACGCTGAAGCAGAGCGGCCGCTCGGCGGTGTACATACGCGCGAGCGTGGCGGGCGACTACGCCGACCCGAACATGGACGCCAATTACATAGCCGCCCGGGAAAACGGGCTGCTGGTGGGTTTCTATCATGTGCTGACCGCGCGCACGACGGCCGAGGCGCTTTCGCAGGCGCAGTTCTTCCTGGAGACCATCGCGGATCGGGAGATGCAGCTTCGCCCGGCGATGGACTTTGACTGCCTCGCGGGGCTGACCCCCGCCGCCGCGAACGACGTGGCGCTGACGTTCCTGGAGGCCGTGGAGGCCGGAACCGGCAAGGGCGCGGCGGTGTACACCGACGCGTGCCGCGCGCGCACGCTGTGGAGCGAGCAGATCGCGCGGCGCTACCCGCTGTGGCTGGCCGCGCCGGATGCGGCCGCGCAGGGCGGCGCGTGGGCGGGCTGGAGCGGCCTGCAGTACGCGGTGGGCCGCGTGGAGGGCGCGCAGGGCCGCGTGGGGCTGGACCGCTTTACCGACGGCATGCTCGCCGCGCAGGACGCGCCCGCCGCCGTGCCCACGCTCGCCTCGGCCTCGGCGCTGGCAAGCGCCGCGCAGACCTACACCGTGCAGCGCGGCGACACGCTCTCGGGAATCGCCGCGCGGTTTGGGACCACGGTCGCGGAGCTCGTGCGGCTCAACAACATCGCAGACCCCGACCGCATCTACGAGGGCGACCGGCTCATCATACGCGCGGGCGGGGAAAGCGGCGGCACGACCACCTATGTCGTGCAGCGAAACGACAACCTGACCTCCATCGCCGCGCGGTTTGGGACCACGGTCGCGGAGCTCGTGCGGCTCAACAACATCGCCAATCCCGACCGCATCTACGAGGGGCAGGTGCTCATCGTGCCGCAGACGGGCTCCGTCACGCCCCCTGAGGGCACGACCACCTACGTCGTGCAGCGAAACGACAACCTGACCTCCATCGCCGCGCGCTTTGGCACCACCGTCGCGGAGCTCGTGCGGCTCAACAACATCGCCAATCCCGACCGCATCTACGAGG
>DXVG01000167.1:4319-4847 GCA_019409045.1 Clostridiales bacterium
CTCCATCGCCGCGCGCTTTGGCACCACCGTCGCGGAGCTCGTGCGGCTCAACAACCTCGCCGACCCCGATCTCATCTACGAGGGGCAGGTGCTCCTCATCCCGCAGGGCGGCGCTTCGGGCGGCACCATCACCTACACCGTGCGCGCGGGCGACACGCTCTCGGAGATCGCCGCGCGCTATGGAACCACCGTCACCGAGCTTGTGCGGCTCAACGGCATCGCCGACCGCGACCGCATCTACGTCGGTCAGGTGCTCCTCATCCCGCAGGGAGGCTGCGTGGACACCTACATCGTGCAAAGCGGCGACACGCTTACGCAGATCGCTTCGCGCTTTGGCACCACCGTGGCGCGGCTGGCGGGCATCAACGGCATTCGCAACACCGACCGCATCTACGTCGGCCAGGTGCTCACGCTGGGCGTCTGCTGAGGGGAAAATGGCGGGCGGCGGGATTGCAGTATCCCGCCGCCCCAGGATGTTGACAAAGTCAACAGACTGCCAGAGCGTTGAGAAAGCCCGCAAGACAAGGA
>DXVG01000168.1 GCA_019409045.1 Clostridiales bacterium
TGACCGCAGTTTGCAGGCGATGCTGACGCAGGAAGCAAAAATCACTTCCGCTTGTCTTCTTTCGGAAGTGATTTTTGCGTTTGGGGGCTTTATCGACGGTCTGAGGGCTTCCCCGATTTGCGGGGAAGCCCTTTGGCTGCGCGTGCGTCAGGCGCGCGCCGCGCCTGCGCTGTGCTGCGCCCTCTTCTCCTTGGCGAGCTGCCAGAGCACGACCACGACGCCCAGGCCGATGCCGATCACGTCCGTCAGCAGGCCGGGGATGACCATGCACAGCCCGCCGCCGACGGCCATGAGCCGTTCGAGGGGGTTGCACTTGGCGCGCCAGTAGCCGACGATGCCCATGGAGATCAGCCACATGCCCAGCATGGAGGTGATGATGATCTGCACAAGCTCCAGTATGTGTACGTCGATCATCAGCATCTGCGGGTTGAGCGCGAACACATACGGCACGATGAACGCGCCGATGGCGCACTTGGAGGCCTCAAGCCCCGTCTTGAGCGGGTCGGACTTGGCGATCGCCGAGCCCGCCATGGCCGCCAGCGCCACCGGGGGCGTGATGTCGGCCACGATGCCGAAGTAGAATGTGAACATGTGCGCGGGCAAAAGCTGCAGGCCCGTGGGCGCGGCCACGCCCGGGTTGAGCGCGCGCGCCACCACCGTGGCCATCATGGTGGAGGTGATCAGGTAGTTGGCCGTGGTGGGCACGCCCATGCCGAGGATGATCGAAGTGATCATCGTAAAGAACAGCAGAAGGAACGTGTTGCCGCCGGAGATTTCGGTAAGCCCCGCGCCGAGCTTGGCGCCGACGCCCGTGAGCGAGATCATGCCGGAGATGATGCCCGCCACGCCGCAGGCCAGCGCCACGCCGATGATCGAGCGCGCGCCGCCCTCCAGCGCGGAGAGGAAGTCGCGCGGGTGCAGGCCGGAGCTGTTGCGCAGCGCCTGGCGTACCGCCTCGGCAGTGTTGTCCGGGGGCGTATCCACGCCCGGGTCGCGCGTGATCCAGCGGAAGCCGTGGCCCCACAGCGCCAGCACCAGAAGCTCCGCGAGCGTGCGCAGGTAGCTTCCGACGATGGCCATGCCGATGCCCACCAGCGCCGCGCGCGAGGGCGTGAAGCCGCTGGAGAGCGTGATGATGATGGCGATCAGCGGAAGGATCAGGTAGCCATTTTCCATCATCAGGCGCTTGAAGTTGGGAAGCTCCTCCCGCGACAGGCCGCGCAGGCCTTGCTTGCGGGCGACAAAGTCCACCGAGAACCATATGCCCAGGAAGTAGAGGATCGCCGGTATGATCGCCGCCTTGGCGATCACCGCGTACTCCAGCCCGAGCGCGTCCACCATCAAAAACGCCGCGGCGCCCATGACCGGCGGCATGATCTGTCCGCCCGTGGAGGCCGCCGCCTCGGTCGCGGCCGCGAACTCCGGCGGATAGCCCAGCTTTTTCATCATCGGTATGGTGAACGAGCCGGAGCCGACGGTGTTGGCCACCGAGGAGCCCGATACCGTGCCCTCCAGCGCCGAGGTCAGCACCGCCACCTTGGCGGGGCCGCCGCGCTTGTGGCCGGCCAGCGCGTTGCCGAAGTCGATGAAGAACTGGCCAACGCCCGTCTTTTCCAAAAACGAGCCAAAGAGCATGAACAGGAAGATGAACGTGCTCGACGCGCCGATGGGCGTTCCAAACACGCCCTCCAGGCCGAAGAACAGGTGCTTGATGATCATCTGCACGCTGAAGCCCTTGTTGCCGAGGAAGCTGGGCATGGATTGCCCGAACAGGCCCACCAGCAAAAACGCGATCGCCACGCACACGATGGGCAGGCCCGTCACGCGGCGGCAGGCCTCCAGCAAAAGCACGATGCCCACGCCGCCGACGATGTACTGGAACTGCGTAAGCCGCGGCACGCGCGCGATGCTCTCGTAGTTGAACACCAGGTACAGGTAGCAAAACAGCGCGGCAAAGGCCAGCACCATGTCGATGGCGAAGGATATGCGCCAGCCGCGCTTGCTGGAGAAGCCGGCCTTGCGCACGGGATAGAGCGTGTAGGCGAGGAATACAACGATGCCCACATGCAGCGGCCGCATCTGCGTGGAGGGGATGATGCGCCATGTGCTGTAGAGCTGCAAAAGCGAGAAGCAGATCAGTATGATCGACACGGCGAGGTTGATCATGCGCGGCAGCTTGCGCACCGCGGATTCCTTGTCGTACTTGGACATGATCTTGTTGATCTCTTCCGCGCTGACTTCCTCGATCTGATGGATCGTGTCCTTGACGGAGGTCGCCTTATGGTCGTCGCCCGACTTTTGCGCATGGTTGGGCGTATTCGCGGCCGCGTTTGTGTCCTGCGTCTCCCTCATGGGCTCGCGGTTTTCGTCCATAGCCATGAAAAGTCCCCTTTCCTTGATAGAATCTTTAGGCCCTCGTAAACGGCGCGCAGGCGGGCACGCGCGTGCCCGCCCGCGGAGGGAGCGCGGCGCGGTTATGCGCCGGCCTCTACCTCATAGCCGCACTCGGCGTAGTAGCGCGCCGCGCCGGGGTGGAACGGTACCGGCACGCCTTCCACGGCGGTCTCGACCTTCAGGTCCGCGCCCTTGGCGTGGCCGATCTGGTCGTTGCACTCAAACAGCGTCTTGGTCATCTGGTAGACCAGCTCCTCGTCCGCGTCCTTGGACACGATCAGAAGCGCCGTGATGGCCGGAACGGTGATGTCCTCGTCCATGCCCTCGTACGTTCCGCCGGGAACGACCGCCGGGGCGTAGAAGGCGTAGTCGGTGGTCAGCTTGTCCCACTGCTCATCGGTGAGTGTCAGCAGGCGCACCGGACGGGCGTTGGCCGCCTCGATGATGGAGGCGTTGGGGATGCCGGAGGTGATGAAGCCCGCGTCGATCTGCAGGTCCTGGAAGGCCGTGGCGGTCTCGGCAAAGCCGAGGTACTGGGGCTGTATGTCCTCCAGCGTCAGGCCCGCGGCGGCGAGCAGCTGCTCGGCGTTGATGATCGTGCCGGAGCCGGCCGCGCCCACGCCCACGTTCAGGCCCGCGAGCTGGCTGATGTCGGTAAGCTCGCTGTCGGCGGAGATCATCAGCTGCACGGCCTCCGGATACAGGGAACCGATGGCGTAGAAGCCGTCGAACACCTCGTCGCTGTCGGCGTACAGCTCGCCTTGGTAGGCGTAGTAGGCCGAGTCGTTCTGCACGGTGGCAACGTCGATCTGGCCGTCGGTGACGTAGACGATGTTGTCCTTGGAGGCATCGGTGGGCTGCACGGTGACGTCAAGGTCCTCGATGTTGTTCATCCACATGGCGGCGATCTCGGCGCCCAGCGCATAATAGGTGCCGGTGGTGCCGCCGGTGCCGAGCGTGATGTAAGTGGTCGCCATGGCGCTGCCCGCGCCGAGCACGAACATCATGGCCAGCAGGATGGCAAGCATTTTCTTCATGGGGTTCCCTCCGTCCTGTATGATGATGTGTTCATTATAGCGGATGTTGCGGGAAAAAGCAAGCAAAAAATGAATTTTTTGAATGTAAAAAATTCAATCACACGCAAAAAAGGCATGTGTTCGACGAAAAAATGCAGGAATTTCAAAAAGCGCCTGATATGTGTCAGACGTGTTGTGTTTGTGCGTACGCGGCGGGGGCGGCTATTGCATTTTGGCGGAAGATACGCTATGATGGAGTGTGGGGATGTATCCAATACCTTGATTATGGAGGAACGCGCGTGTCCGCATTTGACCGAGAAAAAATAAGGAACTTCTGCATCATCGCCCACATCGACCACGGCAAGTCCACGCTGGCCGACCGCCTGCTGGAAAAGACGGGCGTGATGCAGCTGCGCGACATGACCGATCAGGTGCTCGATTCGATGGAGCTGGAGCGCGAGCGCGGCATCACCATCAAGTCCAAGGCCGTGCGCATGCCCTATACGGCCAAGGACGGGCGGCGCTACGAACTCAACCTCATCGACACGCCCGGCCATGTGGACTTTACCTACGAGGTCAGCCGCGCGCTGGCGGCGTGCGAGGGCGCGATCCTGGTGGTGGACGCCAGTCAGGGCGTGGAGGCGCAGACGCTTGCCAACGTGTACATGGCGCTGGATCACGACCTGGAGATCTTGCCGGTGATCAACAAGATCGACCTGCCCAGCGCGCGCCCCGAGGCGGTCAAGAGCGAGATCGAGGACGAGATCGGCCTGGATACCGAGGGCTGCCCGCTGATCTCGGCCAAGCAGGGCGTGGGCATCGAGGAGGTGCTCGAGGCGGTGGTGCGCGTGGTGCCCCCGCCGCAGGGCGACCCGGACGCGCCGCTTCAGGCGCTGATCTTCGATTCCTATTACGACAACTACCGCGGCGCGATCTCCTCGGTTCGCGTCAAGGCGGGCAGCGTGCGCGTGGGCGACCGCATACGCATGATGGCCGGGGGCCGCGAGTTCGAGGTGACCGAGGTGGGCGCGTTCCTGCCCGCGGGCTACCTGCCCACGGATGCGCTGCGCGCGGGCGAGGTGGGCTACATCGCCGCCTCCATCAAGGACATCGCCGACATCCGCGTGGGCGATACCATCACCAACGCGCAAAACCCCGCCGCCGAGCCGCTTCCGGGCTACAAGCCGGTGCTGCCGATGGTGTACTGCGGCATCTACCCCGCCGACGGCGCGGACTACGAGACGCTGCGCGATGCGCTCTCCAAAATGCGCTTGAACGACGCGGCGCTCTCCTTTGAGCCGGAGACGTCCGTGGCGCTGGGCTACGGCTTTCGCTGCGGCTTTCTGGGGCTTTTGCACATGGAGATCATACAGGAGCGGCTGGAGCGCGAGTTTGACCTGGACCTTGTCACCACAGCGCCG
>DXVG01000169.1 GCA_019409045.1 Clostridiales bacterium
AGGCGATCTTGCGCCGCCTAGGCGAGCGCGCGCTGCTCATGTCCCCGAACCTGTGCGATCTGCGCGCGGACGCGGCGTGCGTGCTCGCGGCGCGGCACAGGGATTCCTGGATTCCGCCGGAGCGCCTGACGCCCGTCTACCTGCGGCCCCCGCAGGCGGAGCGCGAGCGCGCCGCGCGGCTGAGCAGGGAGGCGGGAGCATGATCGAGATCGCGCTGATGCGCGAGGCGGACGTGGAGGCGGTGCACGCCATCGAGGTGCAGTGCTTCGCGATCCCCTGGTCGCGCGAGTCGTTTTTGCGCGAGGTGACGCAGAATCAGTGCGCGCGCTACATCGTGCTGCGCGAGGACGGGGCGTGCGTGGCCTACGCGGGCATGTGGTTCGTGCTGGACGAGGCGCATGTGACCAACATCGCCGTGCGTCCGGACCGGCGCGGGCTCGGCTACGGAAAGGCGATCACGCAGGCGCTGATACAGCTCGCCGCGGACAGCGGCATGACTTGGATGACGCTCGAGTGCCGCCGCTCCAACGCCGTTGCGCAGGCGCTTTACCGCAAGCTCGGCTTTACCGAGGTGGGCTTTCGCAAGCGGTATTACGCCGACAACAACGAGGACGCGCTGATCATGGCGCTGGAGCAGCTCCCCGAGGGCGACCCGGAGCGCGACCCGAAGCTGCACAGGCAATGAGCCCTCGCGCCGGTTTTACGCGCTTTGACTGGACAATTGCGCAAAACTGCGATACAATATTCTGGGAGGACTATGCGGCCGTATGTATTTTATCGACTCGGGTGTAAAGCTGTACTATGAGCGGACCGGGAGCGGTGCGCCATTGCTGCTTTTGCACGGCTGGGGCGGCAAGGCCGCGAGCTTCCTGCCCGTCACGCGCGATTTTTCCGCGGCGCGCACGGTCTACGCAGTGGACTTTCCGGGGCACGGCAACAGCCCCGAGCCGCCGGAGCCGTGGTCGGTGACGGAATACATGGAGCTGATCTGGGCGTTCATGCGGCGCATGGACATCGTGGGCTGTGACATCATCG
Organism: Clostridiales bacterium; assembly: GCA_019409045.1. Classification (GTDB taxonomy): domain Bacteria; phylum Bacillota; class Clostridia; order Christensenellales; family Aristaeellaceae; genus Pullichristensenella. The sequence goes on from DXVG01000169.1 coordinate 1,036, forward strand.
CCCACTCGTTCGGCGGGCGCGTGGCGCTGCTGCTGGCCGCGACGCACCCGGAGGGCGTCGGGCGCATGGTGCTCACCGGCTGCGCGGGGCTTTTGCCGCGCGCGGGCGGGCGGCGGAGCATGCGCGCGCGCGCGTACAGGGCGCTTCGGGCGCTGGCGGACAACGCGCTGACGCGCCGGCTGCTGGGCGAGCACATGGACGCCTGGCGCGAGGCGCTGGTGCAGAGGTTCGGCTCGGCGGACTACCGGGCGCTCTCCCCCACCATGCGGCCGACGTTCAACCGCATCGTGCGGCAGGACCTTCGCCCGATACTGCCCAAGGTCCGCGCATCGGTGCTGCTCATCTGGGGCGTGAACGATGATTCCACGCCGCTGTGGATGGGCGAAGTGATGGAGCGGGAGATCCCCGACGCTGCGCTGATCCGTCTGGAGGGCTGCGGGCACTTTGCCTACCTCGAGCGGTACGCGGACTTCAGGGCCATCGCCTGGAAATTCCTGATCGGATAAGGAGTCGATTATGCCGTTTATGCTGATTCGCATCCTGCTGGTGGCCGCGTGCTGCGCGGTCGCCTGCCGGTATTTTGTCCATATGTTGCAGCTTGAGAGCTACCAGCTCGCCGGCTATCAACGCTGGATGCGCCGAAACCGCGACCGGCTGCTGAAAAACTGCGTGCTCGTCGGTCTGGGCGGCGCGATTTTGAGCTGGTATCTGCCGGTGTTTTTGTCGCTGTTTATCGTGCAGAGCCAGTCGCGCGAGACCATCGCGCAGTGGGCCATGCTGGCCGTGTTCGTGGTGGTCACCGCGGTGCTGGCGTTTCTGGACATGCGCGCGCCCGCGAAAAAGCCCCTGGTGTTTACGCGCCGCGTGCGCAGGCTGTATCTGTGCCTGGTGTTTCTGTGCCTGGCGGGCGCGACGCTGCTTTCGCTGATCTCGCTGCCGCCGTACCTGCTCTACGCGGGCAACGCCTACCTGGTCATGGGCGCGGCGGCGATCATGCAGCCGGTGGAAAACCGCATCAACCACCGCTTCTTCGTGCAGGCGCACAAGGCGCTGGAGGCGCGTTCGGACCTGATCAAGATCGGCATCACCGGAAGCTATGGAAAGACCTCCACGAAGTTCGTGCTGCGCGACATACTCTCCCAGAAGTACCGCGTGCTCGCCTCCCCCGCCAGCTTCAACACGCCCATGGGGCTCTCGCGCGTGATCAACGAGCAGCTCAGGGACGAACATCAGGTGTTCATCGCCGAGATGGGCGCGCGCCATGTGGGCGACATCAAGGAGCTGTGCGAGCTGGTGCGGCCCAAATACGGGCTGCTCACCAGCGTGGGACCGCAGCATCTGGAGACGTTCGGCTCCATTGAGAACATCGCGGGCACCAAGTATGAATTGATCGAGGCGCTGCCCGAGGACGGCGTGGCCTTCTTCTCCTCCGACGGCAGCTACGTCGATCGCCTGTTTGCCAAGTGCGAGTGCGAGAAGTACCGCGTGGGCTTCAACCCCGACCGCCAGCCCTACATGCTGGCCACCGACTTGGAGGTCGGCCCGCAGGGGAGCCGGTTCACGCTCAAGTGCGCCGACGGCACCTCCATGCGCTGCCGCACGCGGCTTCTGGGGCGACACAACATACAGAATATCGCGCTGTGCGCCGCCGTGGCGCACAAGCTGGGCCTTACGATGGAGGAGATCGCCCGCGGCGTGCGCGTGATCGAGCCCATCGAGCACCGGCTGCAGCTCATCCCCGGCGCGATGACCGTGATAGACGATGCGTTCAATTCCAACCCCGCAGGCTCGCAGGAGGCGCTCAACGTGCTCTCCGGCTTCCCGGGGCGGCGCATCATCGTCACGCCCGGCATGGTGGAGCAGGGCAAGCGCGAGGACGAGCTCAACTACGCCTTCGGCACACAGATGGTCAACTGCGTAGACGTGGCCATACTCGTCGGCCCCAACCACACGCGGCCCATATTGCAGGGGCTGGTGGACTCGGGCTTCTCGCGCGAGGACATACACGTCGTGTCCAATCTGGACGACGCCAGCGCGCTTCTGCGCGTGATCGGGCGCGCGGGGGACACGGTGCTGTTTGAAAACGACCTTCCAGACAACTACAGTGAATGACGGAGGAGTGGAGCAAGGGTATGAAGCTGAATATCGGCGTCGTCTACGGCAGTCGCACCTGCGAGCACGATGTTTCCATCATTTCCGCCCTACAGGCCGCGCAGGCGCTGAACAAGGACAGCTATGATGTGACATATATCTACATAGGCCGCGAGGGAAGCTGGTACACGGGCGCGGCGCTTGCGGACATAAAGTTCTACGAAAACTTCGATCCCTCGAGGGTCACGCGCGTGCTGCCCGCCGCGGCGAACGGAAAGCTCGCGCTGTACCACCTGCCGCAGAAGAAGAAGCTCTTCGGCGGCGGCGCGGCGGCGGAGCGCGTGGCGCTTCTGGACGTGGTGATGCCCGTGGTACACGGCTTAAACGGCGAGGACGGCACCTTGCAGGGGCTTCTGGAGATGTTCAACGTGCCCTACACGTCGGCGGGCGTGATGGGCTCGGCCGTGGGCATGGACAAGATCACCATGAAGCTGCTGTTTCGGGGCTGCGGGTTCCCGGTCATCGACGGCATATGGTTCGACCGCGGGCGCTGGAGCCGCGAGCGCGATGAGGTGATGGACGAGGCGGAGGAAAAGCTGGGCTATCCGCTGATCGTCAAGCCCGCCAACCTCGGCTCCTCCATCGGCATCAACATCGCCCACGACCGCGACCGGCTCGAGGACGCCATCGAGACCGCCGTGGCCTACGACCACCGCGTGCTGATCGAAAAGGCCGTGTCGCCCCTGCGCGAGGTGAACTGCTCGGTGCTGGGCTATGGCGACCACATCGAGACTTCGGAGCTGGAGATGCCCGTCACGCGCGAGGAGATGCTCACCTATGAGGGCAAGTACACGCAAAACGGCGGCGCCAAGGGCTCCAGCGGCATGGCCTCGCTGGCGCGCATCGTGCCCGCGCCGATCGACGAAAAGACCGCCGAGACCATCCGCGACCTCGCCGTGCGCGCGTTTCACGCGATGGACCTCAAGGGCGTTGTGCGCATAGACTTCATACTCGACGAGGCGGGCAACGTGTTTATCAACGAGGCCAACACCATCCCCGGCTCGCTGGCGTTCTACCTGTGGGAGCCCAAGGGCATCTCCTTCTCCGCGCTGCTGGACGGCATGGTGGAGTGCGCCTTCAGCGCCAACGCCGACCGCCGGGCCTCCGTGTTCTCCTACGACTCGACCATCCTGCAGGGCATCGTGCGCGGCGCGAAGGGCTCCAAGGGCAAGCTGAACCGCTGAGGAGGGCGACATGACCGGACTGTGGGTGCGCCTGATGAAGCGGCATCGCATCGAGCGGCAAAAGACCATCTACTGCGACTACGCGGGCGCGCGCGACGCGCTGGACGAGGCCTGCCGCGCGCTGGATGTGCCCCGGCCGCTGTGGCTTCCCAAGAACGAGCGCGAATTTGCCTCCTTCCGCATGACGGCGTTTTCGCAGGATCACTTTCTGGAGGAGATCGACTTCGAGCGCATGGAGATCGAGTTCTTTGACGACGCGCGGCGCAAAAGCCGCGACCCGCGCAACGATTTCAGCTTATGAGCAGAGCGACCTTACGGGTCGCTCTCAGGATGTTGACAAAGTCAACAGATTGCCAGAGTGTTGAGAAAGCCCGCAAGGCAAGGAAGCGAGCCTGCAAACAAGGTTTCTTACATGGACGTAAGTGACCGCAGTTTGCAAGCGATGCTG
>DXVG01000017.1 GCA_019409045.1 Clostridiales bacterium
GTACATCCCTCCGTTTCCCCGACGTCGCTCAGACGTCCTCCCATTCGTCCTGCGCAAGCACCGCGTCCACGGCCTCGCGCACGGCATCCCACGAAAACCCGCGCCGCGCCAGCGCCTGCGAAAGCTTCGCCCGGCCCTCGCGCGCGGGGAGCGAGGCATACCTGCGCGCCAGAGAGAGCGCGGCCTTCTTTGCCGCCTCGGCCTGCTGCGCATCGTCCAGCGCGCCAAGCGCCGCCTCCGCGTCCTCGTCGGGCACGCCCTTGGCGCGCAGCTTTCTGCGCATGGCGTAGACTCCCACGGCGCGGTCGGCCCCGGCCTCCACGGCGCGATGCGCGTAGCGAAGGTCGTCCACAAGCCCCGTGCGCTCCAGTCGCTCAAGCGCCGCCTCCACCGCGGGCGCGACGTATCCGCGCGCGAGCAGCGACCGCTCAAGCTCCCGCCGCGTGCGCGCGCACAGATCCAGGCTGGAAAGCGCCGCCTCGTAGGCGTCGCCAAGCTGCGCGGCGGCCACGCGCTCAATATACTCCTGCGCGTCCACCTCGTCGCCGACGCCGAGCGGCAGCTTCCGAAAGTGGCGCATGCGCACCTTCAGCGGCGGCGCGTCGTCAAACGACACATGCGCCACGCCCCGAAATTCTCGTACCTGCGTTACCGTAGACATGTTTCCCCCTGCGCGTCAGTCGAATACGACCTGCCAGCTCGCGTCCTTCGCGGCGGCAAAGCACATGCGTATCTGCGCCTGCGTGGTCTTGCCCTCCGCCAGCGGCGGAAGCTCGTCCTCGGCGAAAAAGCCGCTGCGCATGGTCTCTATGTTCTCCCGAAACGCGCCGCCGAGCCGCTCGCAGAGCACGAACACCTTCACGACGCCCTGCGCGACCGTGGGCCGGTTGTGCCGGTTGTGATCCAGCAGCGCGATCAGGCGGCGGGGGAGCACGTTCAGCCCCGATTCCTCGAAGGCCTCCTTGACCGTGTTCTGCGCGATGGTGGTATCCACGTCCATCCAGCCGCCGGGCAGCGTCCAAAGCCCCGTGTTCTCCTGCACAAGCAGCATCCGCCCGTCCTCCACAATGGCCGCGCGCGTCTCGATCTTGGGCGTCTGATAGCCCTTCTCGCACAAAAACACGTCGCGCACGGTCTGTTCGGGTAGCCCGCTCCCGCGCTGCATCATCTCCGCCGCGAGCTCGCGCAGGCGCTCAAACCGCTCCAGATCGTAGGGGTCGCGGGAATAGGCGAGCCCCGCCTGCGCGATAAACTGCATCTCCATGGCGGTGCGCATCCACTCAAGCCCCGCAAACGGCTCCTCGCGCCGCTCGCACAGCGCGAGCAGGTCGCACGGCACGCGCAGGTAGTGCGTGGCGCGCGCGTGGCGGGCGGGAACGCCGTTCCACAGCGCCAGCGCACAGGCAAAGCCGCCCGCGAACGCCGCGTCCACGGCCCGCGGGTCCTCGCTGACAAACAGAGCGCCCCGCTGCGGCGCGTCGCCCCGCACGCACTCCACGCCCATCGCCGACAGCGCCGCGCGCGGCGCGGCCTCCAGCAGCGCGTCCGTATCCAGCACGATCCTTTCGTAAAACACCCGCACACCCCCGGAGTGGACCTTTGCGCAGAATATACCACCGCGCCGGTCGGCTTTCAAGGAAAACGGGGTAAATTCTTGACGAGGCGAGAAAAAATGTGGTATGATAAAGTGTATTCATAGTTTCATTGGAGGGGATCGTCCATGTCGGGACACAATAAATGGTCTACCATCAAGCACAAGAAGGAAAAAACCGACGCGCAACGCGGCAAGATATTTACAAAGATCGGCCGTGAGATCGCCATCGCCGTGCGCGAGGGCGGCCCGGACCCGAGCACCAACAGCAAGCTCAAGGACGTCGTGGCCAAGGCAAAGGCCGCGAACATGCCCAATGAGAACATACAGCGCTCCATCAAGAAGGCCTCCGGCGAGGGCGACGCCACGCAGTACAAGGAGATCGTCTACGAGGGATACGCGCCCGGCGGCGTGGCCGTGATCGTGGAGCTGGTCACCGACAACCTCAACCGCACCGCCTCGGAGGTGCGCCACATATTCGACAAGTGCGGCGGCTCCCTGGGCGCGACCGGCTGCGTGTCCTGGAAGTTCGAGCGCAAGGGCGTGATCGAGATCGACAACTCCAAGGGCCTGGACGAGGACGAGCTGATGATGCTGGCGCTGGACGCGGGCGCGGCGGACGTGGAGAGCGAGGGCGACGTGGCGATCATCTACACCGACCCCAACGACTTCTCCAGCGTGCGCGACAACCTCGAGAGCGCGGGCTGCACATTCCTCTCCGCCGAGCGCGAGATGGTGCCCACCACCACCACCGAGGTCTCCGACCCGGAGACGCTTGCCAAAGTGCAGAAGCTCATCGACTGGCTGGAGGACTACGACGATTCCCAGAACGTGTTCCACGACGCTGAGCTTCCCGAGGAGGAAGAGGAGGAATAGCCATGCGCGGCGCTCCCATCGGCGTGTTTGACTCAGGCATGGGAGGGCTGAGCGTTTTGCGCGCCCTGCGCAGCGAAATGCCGCATGAGCGCTTTATCTACTACGGCGACAACGCCAACGCCCCCTACGGCCCCAGGCCGCGGGAGGAGATCGAGGATCTGGCGCTGAAGGTCGCCCGCGAGCTTTGCGCCCGGGGCGCGAAGGCGCTGGTGGTCGCCTGCAACACGGCCACCGCAGCCGCGCTCGAGGCGCTGCGCGCGGGGCTGGACGTGCCGGTGATCGGCATGGCCCCGGACCTGGAGGGCGCGCGCGCGTGCGCGGGGGACGGGCCGGTGATCGTCTTTGCCACGCAGGCGACGCTGTCGCTCCCGCTCTATCGGGATATGCGCTCGCGCCTCTGCCCGGATGCGGTCTCCATCCCCGCGCCGGAGCTTGTGATGATGGTCGAGCGCGGCGTGCTGTGCGGGCCGGAGCCCGAGGCGTACTTCCGCGAGAAGCTGCGGCCGTGGCTTTCGCGCCGCATCGGCGCGGTGGTGCTGGGCTGCACGCACTTTGCATTTCTCAGAGCGCCCCTTGAGGCGGTCGTCCCCGGCGTTGCCGTGCTTGACGGCGTGGCGCCCGTGCTGCGCCGCGTGCGCGACGCGCTTGCGCGCGCGGATGCGCTGTGCGAGGCGGGTGAGGGGAGCGTGGAGGTGCTCTCCTCCTCCGAGGACGCGGCCGTGCTCGCGCGCATGCGCGCGCTTCTGGCCGCGCCGGCGCGCTGAGGGCGCGCGAATAAATCTCCGGCCTCGCGCCGCGGTCGCGGGCGGGGCCTGGTTGCTGCAAGGACCGTAGACCGCGGCGTTCGCGGCGGGAGGTGTTGGTATGTCCGGGCCTGCGGAATGCGCCCAACACGGAAAGCTGTTGATCGTTGACGACGACGAGATCAACCGCGCCATACTGGAAAACATATTCTCCGGGGACTATGCGATCGACGAGGCCGAGGACGGGCTGGTCGGGCTTGAGAAGATATGCGCCTCCCCGGAGGCGTACTGCGCCGTTTTGCTGGATGTGATGATGCCGCGCATGAGCGGTCTGGAGGTGCTCGAGCGATTGCAGGAGCGGTCGCTGCAGGAGCGCATACCGATCTTCCTCATCACCGCGGATTCGGCCGACGACACCATGCGCCGGGCCTACGACATGGGCGTGATGGATGTGATCCAAAAGCCCGTGATCCCCTACATGGTGCTCAAGCGCGTGCGCAGCGTCATCGAGCTTTTCGAGGCGCGGAAGCGGCTGAGCGACACCGTCGCCAGCCAGCAGACGGAGCTGCTTCGTCAGGCGCAGAAGATCATACAGCTCAATCAGGGCATGATCGAGGCGCTGTCCACGGCCATTGAGTTCCGCAGCGAGGAATCGGGCGACCACGTTCGCCGCATACACGACATAACCGCCTACCTGCTGAGCGATACGCCGCTGGGCGAGGGCATGGACGATGAGACCGTGCGCAAGATCGCGCTCTCCTCCATCATGCACGACGTGGGCAAGATCGCCATACCCGACGCCATACTCAACAAGCCCGGCAGGCTCACGCCGGAGGAATACGAGATCATGAAGGGGCATACCGTGCAGGGCGCGCTCCTCCTGGAGAGGATCCCCCAGCTTCGGGACAGCGAACTGTACCCCTACGCCGCCGACATCGCGCGCCACCACCACGAGCGTTGGGACGGGCGCGGCTATCCGGACGGCTTGCGCGCGGACGAGATCTCCATATGGGCGCAGGTGGTGTCGCTGGCCGACGTGTACGACGCGCTCATCAGCAAGCGCGTATACAAGGCGGCCTTCACCCGCGAGCGCGCGCTGGAGATGATCCGAAACGGCGAGTGCGGCGTGTTCAACCCGCGCCTTCTCGAGCACTTTTTCCAGGCGGAGGGCGCGCTGTTTTCCCTGTACCGCCAATGAGAAACGGAGGATGCGACCATGGACGAGGCAAAAAAGCAGGCGCTGGTTCGCGCCGGTATCGACGTGGACGCCGCGCTCGCGCGCATGATGGGCAGCGAGGCGCTGTTTATGCGGCTGATTCGCAAGTTCCTGGATGACGAAAACCATGCGCAGCTTTGCGCGGCCATGGAGCGCGGGGACGCGCAGGCCGCGCTGTCCGCGTCGCACACGCTCAAGGGCGTGTGCGGGAATCTCTCCATGACCGGGCTGTTCGGCCTGTTTGAGCGGCAGGTGGCGGCTCTGCGCGCCGGGGACGTCGCGCAGGCGCAGGCGCTCATGGAGCAGATCGAACCGGCGTACGAGGCGGTGTGTGAGAGCATCCGGGGGTTGTAGCCGATGAAGAACAAGGGGCGGGGGACGCTGCGGGCGCGGCTCAAGCTCACGCTGGTGAACATGCGGCTGAACTTCATCGCTCTGGCGGGCCTGGTGGCGCTTTCGGTGCTGGGCGTGCTGGTGATCCGCTCGGCGCTGTTTGAAAACGCGCGCGAGACGGGCACCGCGCTTGCGCGCAACTACGCGGCGGAGGAGCAGAGCGACCTGACCGTCTACGAAACGCTGCTCTCCTTCGGCACCGTGACGCTGGACGACCGGCTGCGCGCGGGGGAGAGCGACGAGCAGATACTCGAGTGGATAGAGATGTACTACAGCCGCATCAACGCCGTGTTGGGCGAGGACGTGGTGGACCCCTACGTCGTCCGGGAGGGCCGCATCATCGCGGCAAACCCCTGGGAGGGCGACGAGACATACGACGTCTACGCGACCGACTGGTATCGCAGGGCGATCGAGGCGGACGGCGAGATCGTGTTTACGGACCTGTATACGGACGCCATCTCCGGCGCGCCGGTGATCACCGCCGTGCAGAAGTGCGAAAGCAGCGATTGCGTGCTCGCCTTCGACATACTGCCGGAGAACATGCACTTTCTGGTGGACGACATCGAGCTGGAACAGGGCGGCTCGTTCTTCCTGTGCGACCGGCGCGGCAGCCTGATCTACGCAAAGACGGACCTTGCGCAGCCGGACGAGGAGATACAGAGCTATCTGACCGACCTGATCGCCTGTCTCGACGAGAACGGGATGATCGCCAGCTTTACCGACCTTGACGGCAATGAGCGCGCCGCCTACAGCGCGCGGATGGACAACGGCTGGTACTCCATCGTCACGCTCTCGCACGAGAGCATACTGGGCGACCTTGAATGGCTCATCCTGTCCTACTGCCTGATGATCGGCCTGTTTTTGCTGGTTCTGATCGGCATGAGCTGGCGCGAAATGCGCACCAACGAGCGCATCGCGCGCACGAACGAGACCGTGCGCGTGCTGGGCAATTCCTACTACGCGCTCTACCGGATCGACTATGAGGCCGGCACCTACGAGATGATCAAGGGCTCGGACTACGTCCGCGAGCGCATACCGCCCACCGGGCCGTACGCGGACCTTCTGCGCACCGCCGGGGAGGTCATGGAGCCGGACGCGTTCAAGGACTTTTGCGACAGCTTCTCCGTGGAGAACATACGCCGCCTGGTCTCCCAGCGCGTGCGCAACTTCGGCGGGGATTTTCTCCGGCGCTTCGGCGAGAGCATGCGCTGGGTCAACGTGCGCGTGCTCTTTGACGAGTCGCTCGCCCCGGAGGAGGTCGTGCTCTGCTTTCAGGAGGTCGAGGAGGAGAAGCAGCGCAGGCTGCGCGAGCGCAAGCTCCTGGAGGACGCGCTGGAGATCGCCCGCAAGAACGAGGCGGCCAAGCAGAGCTTTTTCAGCAACATGTCCCACGATATGCGCACGCCGCTCAACGCCATCATCGGCCTGTCGGACCTCGCCCGCAGCCACATAGGCGACGCGCAGAAGGTATCCGACGACCTTTTGCGCATCAACGCCTCCAGCAGGCAGCTACTCAACCTCATCAACGACATACTGGACATGTCGCGCATGGAGCAGGGCAAGCTCGAGCTGACCAACCGCGCGTTCGACTTGCGCGCCTGCGTGGAGGAATGCCTGGGCGCGTTCCGCTTCGAGGCGGACACGCAGGGCAAGGCGCTTGAACTGAATATGGACGTGCGCGACGCCGTGGTGCAGGGCGACCCCTTCCGCATCACGCAGATGCTCAACAACCTGCTCTCCAACGCCTTCAAGTTCACCGCCCGGGGAGACAGCGTAAGCGTGCGCGTCACGCAGACGGAGGAAGCGCACTCCGGCGAGTACGAGAAGTACCGCTTCGAGGTCGCGGACACGGGCATGGGCATGTCCGAGGAATTTCTGCCGCACCTGTTCGAGCCCTACAGACGCGAGATGCGCTTCGGCGCGCGGCAGACCGCGGGCACGGGGCTGGGCATGTCCATCACCAAGAGCATCGTGACGCAGATGAACGGGGAGATACAGGTCGCCAGCGCCCCCGGCAAGGGCACGACCTTCACCATCGTCCTGCCGCTCGCGCCTGTGCGCGACGCCGCAAACGAGGTCCCCGCCCCCGACGCGCCCGCGGAAAGGGCCGAGGACGAGGCGCCCGCGCTCGGGGGCATGCGCATACTGCTGGCGGAGGACAACGAAGTCAACATGGAGATCACCACCGAGCTTCTGAGCATGAACGGCGCGATCGTCACGCAGGCGTGGAACGGCGAGGAGGCGGTTCTGCGCTTCAGCGAGGCGCCCGAGGGCGCGTTCGACGCGATCCTCATGGACATGCAGATGCCGGTGATGGACGGCTGCGAGGCCGCAAAGCGCATACGCGCGCTGAAGCGCTCGGACGCGCGCGGCGTGCCCATCGTGGCGGTGACGGCAAACGCGTTCGCCGAGGACGTGGCGGCCACCGTCGCCGCGGGCATGAACGCGCACGTTTCCAAGCCCATCGACTTTGCGATCCTTGTAAAGACGCTTCGCGGACTCGTCCGCGGCGCAGGGCAATAACACACTGCCGCCCCGGCGGCGAACAGAGAAAGGAGACAGGCGAAAATGAAAAGAGACGTCGTTACCATCAGTCGTGAGTTCGGAAGCGGCGGACGGACCATCGGCCGCGAGCTCGCCGAAAAGCTGGGCTATGCGTTCTACGATCAGGAGTTGATCCTCAAGGTCGCCAAGGAGAGCGGCCTGGCCGAGCAGATCGTCGAAAAGTACGACGAGTATGCAACGCACAAAAACAGCCTGCTCTACGCGCTGGCGTTGAGCGCGGGCGCGGGGCAGTATGGCACGCTCTCCTTTGTCAACAGGGTGCAGAGGGCGCAGTCGAAGATCATCACGGAGCTGGCCGATCAGGGCAAGTGCGTCATCGTCGGCAGGGGCGCGGACTATGTGCTGCGCGGGCGCGAGGACTGCCTGCACGCCTTCATCCACGCCGATATGGACTTCCGCGCGGAGCGCATCGTGCGCCTGTACGGCGAAACGGGCCAGAAGCCCGAGCAGCGCCTGCGCGACAAGGACGAGCGGCGCAGGCTGTACTACCGCTCCTTCACCATGCGCGAGTGGGGAGACGTGCGCAACTACGATATATCGCTCGACAGCGGCCGGCTGGGCATCGAGACCTGCGTGGAGATGCTCGCCTCGCTGCTGGAAAAGGCGTAGCGTGCGCGCGCGGGAACGCGCGGCGCTTGCCACGCTCGCGCGCGTCGCTCGCGCGCTGAACGCCGCGGGCGTGCGCTGGGCCGTGGGCAGCTCCTTGATGCTGTTTCTGCGCGGCGCCACCGCGCGCTTTGCCGACGTCGACCTTGTGATCGACCGCCGGGACGCGCAGCGCGCCCACGCGGCGCTGTGCGGCGCGCTCGCCTGCCGGGATGCGGAGCCCCAGCTCGCCTCCAAGGCGAGACTGTTCTGCTCCACGTCGTTCCACCGCTACATAGACGGCGAGGTGGAGGTCGAGACCATGGCGGGCCTTCACATCCGCGAAGGCGGGGGCGAATACCTGTACGCGTTTCGCGGCCCGGCGGACGCGGTGGACGTGGAGGGCGAGCGCGTTCCCCTGTGCGCGCTGGAGGACTGGTACGTCCTCTATCAGCTCATGCCCGGGCGGGAGGCGCGCGTGCGGGAGATCGAGGCGTTCTGGCAGAGCGTCGCGCCCAGCGCCCGCAGGCTGCGCGCGCTGCTGCACACGAACCTCGCGCCGCGCGTGCGCCTGCGGCTGCGCCGATGGCTGCTCGCGCAGGGCCGGCTCGACGCTGTGCGCAGGCGCCGCGCCCGCGGCCTGAGCATATACTACACCTCGGATACGCACGGCTACGTCTTTCCCACGAATTACGCCGCGCCGGGGGACATGCCCATGGGCCTTCTCAAGCTCGCCGCCGCGTTTGAGCGCGGAGGCGATGCGCTCGTCATCGACGGCGGCGACACCATACAGGGCTCGCCCTTCACCGCCTACGCCGCCCGCGAGGACCTGCGCCCGCACCCCTGCGCGCTGGCGCTGAACATGGCCGGCTACCGCTACGTCACGCTCGGAAATCACGATTTCAACATGGGCCTGGACGTCCTGGACGGCTATCTGCGCGCGCTGGAGGCGACGTGCGTGTGCTGCAACATACGCGACCGCGCGGGCAGGCTGCCCATCCGCCCGTGGGCGGTGCACACGCTCAAAAACGGCCTGCGCGTGGGGCTGGTGGGCGCTTGTACGCCCTTTGTGCGCAAGTGGGAAAAGCCGGAGACCGTACGCGAGCTGTGGATCGAGGACCCCATGGAGGCCGTGCCCCGCGCGCTTGAGCAGATGCGCCCGCACGCGGACGTGCGCGTGCTGATCTACCACGGCGGGTTTGAATGCGACCTGTCCACGGGCGAGCTTCTGTCCGATACCGGCGAGAACCAGGCCTGCGCGCTGTGCCGCGCGCTGGACTTCGACGTGCTGCTCGCCGGGCATCAGCACATGGCCGTGGACGGCGTGGACATCTGCGGCACGCGCGCCGTGCAGCCGCCCGCGTCCGCCGCGCGCTTTGCCCGCGTGGATGTGGAAATGCGCCGCGGCCGCGTATCGCGCGCGACCTCGCAGCTCCTTCCGCCCGCGGGGGAGCCGCTTGCGGAGGCCGAGCGCCTTCTTAAGCCCTTCGAGGCGCGCGTGCAGGCGTGGCTGGACGTGCCCGTCGGCCATCTGGACGCGCCGCTCCCGGCCGGAACGCCGCTGGAAAACGCGCTCAACGGCTGTCTGGTGGCAAACTTTGTAAACGCCGTGCAGCTCGAGGCCTCCGGGGCCGACATCTCCGCCTGCTCCCTGCCCAACGAGTTCAAGGGCATGGACAGGGACGTGACCGTGCGCGACGTGGTGTCCACCTACATATACGCAAACACGCTCAAGGTCCTGCGCGTCACCGGCAGCGTGCTGCGCGCCTATCTGGAGCGCACGGCGGAGTACTTCACGCTGCGGGACGGAAAGCCCGCCGTGAGCGACGCCTTCCTGCGCCCCAAGGTGGAGCACTACAACTACGACTACTTTTCCGGCATGGACTACACACTGGATCTGTGCCGTCCCGCGGGCGAGCGCGTGGTCTCCATGCGCCGCGGCGGGCGCGAGATACGCCCAGAGGACGAGCTCTCCCTGTGCGTCAACAGCTACCGCGCCTCCGGCACGGGCGGCTACGGCATGCTGGTCGGCCTGGAGGTGGAAAGGGACATACAGTCCGACGTGGCGGAGCTGATCGTGGACTACATCGAGCGGCACGCGAGCGTCCATGTGGACCGTCACCGCTATCTGACCACCATCCTCCCGACGTAGCGCGGTGCAACCGGAAAATTTCGAGCAAACGTTTTTTGTTACATGTTGACTTTTGTGGGAATATCTGCTAATATTTTGTTGCAAACCGATGCGCAACACTTCTGACAAACTGCCGATATGTACGGTTTCGTCCGTGCGCAGAGCGCGGATAAAATAAAAAAACGGAGGGTCAGATCATGAAGAAAGTCCTTACACTGGTTCTGGCGGCGCTGCTGGTACTGTCCGGTATTTCCGCGCTTGCGGAGGGCTGGGAAATCGTCGTCGTCCCGAAGGACGCGTCCAACCCCTGGTTCGTGCGCATGGAAGTCGGCGTCAACGAGTATGCCGAGGCGCACCCGGAGAACACCATCTATCAGCGCGGCACCCCTGAGATCGACGCGACGCTGCAGGCGCAGCTGGTGCAGGACCTGATCGCGCAGGACGTGGACGCCATCTGCGTGGTCCCGGTCGACCCCGAGTCCCTTGAGCCGGTGCTCAAGCAGGCGCGCGACGCGGGCATCGTGGTCGTCGCCCACGAGGGCGCGTCCCTGGTCAACGTCGATTACGACATCGAGGCGTTCAACAACGCGGCCTACGGCGCCTTCATCATGGAGAACCTCGCGCAGGCCATGGGCGGCGAGGGCATCTACACCACGATGGTCGCGCATGTGACCAACGCCTCCCACAATGAGTGGGCGGACGGCGGCGTCGCCTACGCGCAGGAGAACTATCCCGACATGGTGCTCCTGGAGGAGGAGCCGCGCGTCGAGTCCGAGGACAATGGCGACGTGGCCTACAACGTGGCCAAGGAGCTGTTCAAGAAGTATCCGGACCTGAAGGGCATCATGGGCACTTCCTCGTTTGACGCCCCTGGCGTCGCCCGCGCCATTGAGGAGCTGGGCCTGACCGGCAAGGTGTTCACCTCCGGCACCGGCATGCCTGCCGACAACGCGGAGCTGCTCAAGAGCGGCGCCGTGCAGTCGCTGACGCTGTGGGATCCCGCGCTGGCAGGCCAGGCGATGATCGCGCTGGCGGAGAAGCTGCTGGCCGGCGAGGAGATCACCACGCCTCTGGACCTGGGCGTCGAAGGCTACGGCGCGCTTGAGTTCCGCGAGGGCAGCGAGACCGTGCTCGAGGGCGAGGGCTGGATGGTCATCACCGCCGAGAACGTGGACAGCCTCGGCTTCTAAGCACCGTCGCATTGACCACATTCTCCCCATCCCTGCCGGTTCATTTGAACCGGCAGGGCTTCCAAATGGGGAAATACTGGAGGTGTCGGACACATGGCAGAGCCCTTGTTGCGCGCCGTGGACATTTGCAAGTCGTTCGCCGGGGTGCAGGCGCTCAAGCATGTATCCCTGGAGATACAGCCCGGAGAGATACACTGCCTCGCCGGGGAGAACGGCTGCGGAAAATCCACGCTCATCAAGATCATCTCCGGCGTCTATCAGCAGGACGCGGGCTATATCGAATTCAACGGGAAACGCTTTGGCAGGATCACGCCGCGCGACGCCATTGCCAGCGGCATACAGGTCATCTATCAGGACTTTTCCATCTTCCCGAACCTCACGGTGATGGAAAACCTCGCCTTCAACAGCGAGCTTGCCGACGGCCACAGGCTCGTCAACCGCAGGCGCATGCGCAAGATCGCCGAGGAGGCCATAGAGAAGATCAACTTCAATGTTGAGCTCGACCGCCTGGTCGGCACGCTCACCGTCGCCGAAAAACAGATGGTCGCCATCAGCCGCGCGCTGATGTTCAACGCGCGCCTGATCATCATGGACGAGCCCACCACGGCGCTGACCCGCAAGGAGGTCCAGGCGCTGTTTAAGATCATACTGCGCCTCAAGGCGCAGGGCATCGCCATACTGTTTGTCAGCCACAAGCTCAACGAGGTCTTTGAGATCTCCGAGCGGTTCACCATCTTCCGAAGCGGCGAGCTGGTCATCACCGGCAACACAAAGGAGCTGGACGACCGCAAGTTCTCCTATTACATGACCGGCCGCGAGTTTGAGGAAAAGGTGTTCACGCCGCAGAACCTGTCCGACCAGCCCGTGCTCGAGGCAAAGGGCCTCGGTCTGACGGGCTTTTTCGAGGACGTGAGCTTTGCGCTGCGCAAGGGCGAGATTCTGGGCATCACCGGCCTTCTGGACTCGGGCCGCACAGAGCTTGCGCTGTCGCTGTTCGGCATCCGCACGGCCGATCAGGGCGAGCTTCTCAAGGATGGAAAGCCCCTGCGCCTGACCAGCCCGCGCGAGGCCATTGAAAACCGCATTGGCTATGTGCCCGAGGACCGCCTGAGCGAGGGCCTGTTTCTGCCGCGCTCCATCGCGGACAACATCGTCATCTCCGAGATCGACCGCCTCTCCAGCGGCGTGGGCGTCATCGACCGCGCGCGCAGGCGCGAGGAGATAGACCGCTGGGTGCGCGAGCTGGAGATCAAGACGCCCGACCCGGAAAACGCGTGTTCCACGCTCTCGGGCGGCAACCAGCAGCGCATCGTGCTTGCCAAGTGGCTGGCCTGTAACCCGGACGTGCTGGTGCTCAACGGCCCCACCGTGGGCGTGGACATCGGCTCCAAACACGACATACACGCCATTCTTCAGCGCCTTGCAAACGCGGGCATGGCCATCATCATCATCTCGGACGACCTGCCCGAGGTGCTGGAGAACTGCTCGCGGCTGCTCGTGCTCAAGGCGGGGCGCGTGGCGGCGGAGCTGCTTCCGGCAAAGACCAGCGAGCAGGAAGTGCTCTCGTACATGCTCTGAGGAGGGATGGATATGCGCAGAACGCTGAAAAAACTCTCGCGGCGCAACGAGCCGTACATCTTCCTGGTGCTGCTCGCGCTGTGCGTGCTCATTGAGATCCGCTCCGGCCAGTTCTTTACGCCCAACAACATCGTCGATCAGCTCTCGGCGTTGGTCGTGCCCGGCATATTCGCCGTGGGCACGTTCATGGTCATCGTCTCGGGCGGTATGGACGTGTCGTTTCCGGCGCTTGCCTCTCTGAGCGCGTATGCCACCACGAAGCTGCTGCTGGACGCGGGCTACACCGGCGGCATCTGGCTTCCGATACTGATCTCCATCGCGCTGGGCGCGCTGCTGGGCGCGTTCAACGGCCTGTTCGTGGGCTACTTCGGGCTTCCGGCGCTGATCGTCACGCTGGGCTCCTCCAGCGTGTTCAAGGGCTTTATGCAGGGCACGCTCGAATCCCGGCAGCTGGCCGTCATACCCGAGGGCATGGCCGAGTTCGGCCGCTCGGCGCTGTTTGTGGCCACCAACCCGGAATCCGGGCTCACATCGCGCATGCCCACGTCGTTTGTCGTGTTCGCGGCGGTGCTCGTCGCGGCGTGGTTCATACTCAACCGCACCATGTTCGGCCGCGGCATCTACGCCATCGGCGGCAACGAGGTCAGCGCGCACCGCGCGGGCTTCGGCGTGCGAAAGACGAAGTTTTTCATGTATGTGTTCGTGGGCATGATCGCGAGCCTGGCGGGGCTTATGCGCACCTGCATGATGACGCAGATGCACCCGACCAACATGCTGGGCATGGAGATGAACATCATCGCGGGCGTGGTCCTGGGCGGCACGGCAATCACCGGCGGCGCGGGCACGCTCACCGGCTGCATGCTCGGAACGCTGCTGATCGTCGTGGTGGAAAACTCGATGATCCTGCTGGGCATCCCCACGGTGTGGAAGAGCGCGTTCGTCGGCGCGCTGATCATCATCGGCACGGGCGTGAGCGCCATGCAGGTGGCGCGCGCGAACCGCGTCGCCGCAAAAAAGAGCGCGAAGGAGGTGGTCTGAGTGTCCATTACGCAGAAACTGAGCGCCTTCTACCGCCGGGATCGCCACCTTGCCCGGCTGATCCTGATGATGCTGATATGGGCGGCGTTCATGGCGATCACGCGCTTTGAGAAGTTCTATACGCTCATCAACTTCCAGACAATGGCCTCGCAGTTCCCGGAGTTCGGGCTGATGTCCCTGGGCATCATGGTCTGCATGATCACCGGCGGCATCGACCTGTCCACCGTGGGCGTGGCAAACCTCGTGTCCATCTGCATGGCGCTTCTGATGAAGGGCATGGCCAATGAGGCGGGCGAGATTTCCGGGTTCGTCATCCCGCTGTGCTTCGCGCTGGCCGTCGTCATGGGCGCGGTGGCGGGCGCGTTCAACGGCGTGCTGGTCTCCCGCGTGGGCATACCGCCGATCCTGGCAACGCTTGGCACATCCGAGCTGTTTACGGGCATCGCCATCGTCATCACCAACGGCAAGGCCGTCAGCAAGCTCCCCAGCGCCTACAACGCGGCCATCAACTCCCGCATCTTCGGCTACATCCCCACGCAGCTCGTGTTCTTCGCGGTCATGGCGGTGGTGATCTGGTTCCTGCTCACGCGCACGACCTACGGCACGAAGATATACATGATCGGCACATCTTCCACCGCCGCGCGCTTTTCCGGCATCAAGACGAGCCTTCTGCTGGTGAAGACCTACATGCTCTCCGGCATCTGCGCGGCGCTGGGCGGCATGGTGATGCTCGCCAACTACAACTCCGCCAGGGCCGATTACGGCACGGTCTACACGCTCCAGTGCGTGCTCATCGTGGTGCTGGGCGGCGTCAACCCCAACGGCGGGCGCGGCAAGACCTCCGGCGTGGTGCTGGCGATCTGCCTTTTGCAGATGCTCCAGACGGGCATCAACCGCTTCCCGCAGATCTCCAGCTACTACATCTCGCTGATCTGGGGCGGCGTGCTGATCCTGGTCATGGTGCTCAACTACTTTACCGAGCACAACATACGCCTCATCCGCTCCAGGCGCTCCTGAGCGCGCGGCGCGGCACGGCCCCGGGAGCATCGCTTTCGGGGCTTTTCATTTTGGGCAAAACGTCGTATAATGGACAGGCGAAGGGAGGCGAGGATATGCATCTGGAATTGCGCGCGGAGGCGCCGGAGGATCGGCGCGCCGTGGAACAGCTCATACGCGAGGCATTTTGGAACCTGAACACCCCCGGGTGCAACGAGCACTATCTGGCGCACATACTGCGCGCGCACCCGGACTTTATCGCGCCGCTGGATTTCGTCGCCGCGCACGGCGCGGAGATCGTCGGCAGCATATTCTACACG
>DXVG01000170.1 GCA_019409045.1 Clostridiales bacterium
GGAGATGTGTATAAGAGACAGCTACGAGACGTTCTACATCCCCGACGGCGTGGGCGGGCGCTTCTCCGAGCTGTGCCCGGTGGGCCTGATCGCCGCCGCGGTCACGGGCGTGAACATCCGCGCGCTGGTGGAGGGCGCAAAGGCCATGGACCAGCGCTGCCTCACCGCCGATCCGGCCCAGAACCCCGCGCTGTTTGAGGCGGGCCTGATGGTCGCCGCCATGCGCAAGGGCGCGAACATATCCGTCATGCTGCCCTACGCCGATTCGCTCAAGCTGATGAGCGACTGGTACGCGCAGCTCTGGGCCGAGAGCCTCGGCAAGAACCTGACGCTGGATGGAAAGCCCTGCAACGTCGGTCAGACGCCGGTCAAGGCGCTGGGCGTGACCGACCAGCACTCCCAGCTCCAGCTCTACACCGAGGGCCCGTACGACAAGGTGATCACGTTCCTCAAGGTCGAGAACTTCCGCGCGAACACGCCCATACCGCACGGCTGCGACGACATCCCCACCATCGCCTTCCTCGGCGGCAAGAGCCACAACCAGCTCATCGAGGCCGAGCGCCAGGGCACGGAATACGCGCTGTTCCGCGCGGGACGCATGTGCCAGACCATCACGCTGCCCGTGGTGGACGAGGAGACCGTCGGCCAGCTTCTCTACTTCTTCGAGCTGGTCACCGCCTACGCGGGCGCGCTTTTGAACATCGACGCGTTCAACCAGCCGGGCGTGGAGGAGTCCAAGCTCGCCGCCTACGCCGTGATGGGCTACGAGAGCGAAAAGCACTCGGCAAAGCGCGAGGAGATGAAGAATCGCCCCGCCGCGCATCCGGATTACATCTATTGACGGCCTATTGACGGCCGCGCGCCCTCCCGCCGCCCGGGAGGGCGCGCAAAGCGGCGATGCATCCCCCTCGGGATGAAGCCCCGCAAGCGCAAAAATCACCTCCGAAGCAAGGCATGCGGAGGTGATTTTGCTTGCTGCGGCCGACCGCTCAGGCGCGTTCCATCCGCGCGACGGACGCCCGCCGCGATCCCGAAGGATGCGACGGGCGTCCTGGTGCCGCTAATCGGGCTCGAACCGATACGGAATTTCTTCCGAAGGATTTTAAGTCCTTTGTGTCTGCCAATTCCACCATAGCGGCCTGCGTCCGGATGCAGACAGATTGATTATAGCGCGCCCGGGTATGCTTGTCAAGCAAAACAGGGCGAGCCGGCGCGCGCTTTGGAGGCTCCTTCTCTGTTTGTGAGCTTGAATTCCATGGCTCCGGATAGTATAATTAAAGAGACGATCGATTCCTCTGCAGCGCCGGAATGGCCAATGACCAGACAAGGGGTGCGCGCATGCAAAAGAAGATCAAGACGCGATTTGCCAATATATCCGTGCGGGTGATGCTCGGCCTTCTGTTTGCGATCGTCGCAATCATACCCATGCTGGCCATAGGCTATATCTCGATTCACACGGTCTCCAACACCGCGCTCGAGCGCAGCGTGCAACAGAGCCGGAGCGAACTGGAGCTCACCGAATACAGGCTGGTTGAGCTGATGCGCCAGAAGCACCGGGAGACGCTGGTGGCGGCGTTCAACAAAAACGTCCGCACATACTACGAAAAGGACGATTCCCGGCTTTCCAACCCGCGCTCCGTCGTGGAAAACGAGACAAAGAAGCAGCTTATATCGCTGTTCAACAGCGGCGAGGACGAGGCGCTGGAGCTGCTTTCCTTTACAGACACGCAAACGCTCTGGAAGGACGTGGCGCACTCCGGCGTGCGCGTGCTCGATGGGGAGCCCGCACAGGCGGACCCCTCGCAGTTTCGACTGTTCGACGATTGGGGAACGCCCACATATCTCAACGACGTTGCCGTGTGGCCCTACAGCCGGATCATACTGGATATGGACAATGAGCCGGCTGCGCTGCTGACGCTGTATGTCAAGGAATCCCAGGTGGCAAAGCTCTACAGCGAATACGAGATGTCCGGAGGCGAGTTTTATGTCATTGATCTGGACGGCGTAATCGTCTCCTCTTCCAATGCGAGCGCCTATGCCCAGAGCTTTGATACCATCGTTAAGGGCGGGCTGGACGCCTTTGCGCAGCAGAGCGGCTATCTGCGCACAGACGGGTACGTCTATGTCTACAAGATCAACCCGCAAAGGGAGTTTGCGCTCGTCGAGCGCATTCCGGAAAGCGAAGTCATGGCCGGCATGTTTTCCATCAGCCGCTCCATAGTGTATGTGGCGCTGATCAGCCTGGTCGTCTGCGTGCTGCTGGGCGTGCTGATGGCGCGCACGTTTACCCAGCCCCTGTATCGGCTGATAAAGCGCATACAGCCGCACACGCAGCGTGCCGCGACGGCGCCCGCGCGCAACGAGATCGTCCTGCTCTCCGATCGCTACGACCAGATTATCGACCGGCTCGATACGCTCATCGTGGAGTATTACGAGGAGCAACGCAAGAAGCGGGAAGCGGAAATCCGCGCGCTGGAATTTCAGATCAATCCGCACTTCCTCTACAACACGCTCTCGACCATCATATGGCTCATCGAGGCGGGAAAGGGCAATGATGCGATCCACATCACAAAACAGCTCGCCGCGTTTTTCCGCATCAGCGTGAACAAGAGCCGCAAAAACGTGTCCATCGCCGAGGAACTGTATCATGTGGCGCTCTATATGGACATACAGTGCAGCCGCTACGAGGGGATAGACTTCCAGGTGGAAGTGCCGGAGGCGCTGCGCAATTTCCGCACGCCGAAGCTCATATTGCAGCCGCTTGCGGAAAACTCCATCATTCACGGGTTGCAGACCGACCCGGACCTCAAGTGCAGGATCGTCGTGCGGGCCATCGACGCCGGGAGCGACATCGTATTCGAGGTGGAGGACGACGGCAAAGCGGCAACGGAGGAGTCCATCCGCGACATGAACGAGTTTCTCGCGGGCGGACGTTCGCGCTTTGGCAAGAACTATGGAATCGGGATCACAAACGTCAACGAGCGCGTGGGCATGCGCTACGGCGAAGGCTACGGCCTCTCCTATCGCCGCGAGAACGGCCTGACCATCGCGCAGGTGCGGATCAAAAAAACCGACGGGGAGGATGAGGATGTATAATCTGCTGATTGTCGACGACGAAAAGCGACTGCGCGAGGGCATGGCGGCGGCCGTCGTCGAGGCGGGCGGGGTTCACGTCCGCACCGCATGCAACGGCAAGCAGGCGCTGGAGATGCTCAATCAGGAAGCGGCGGACGCCATGCTGCTGGACGTCTCCATGCCCGACATGAATGGAATTGAATTGCTTGGCATACTCTCCGCGCGCGACCAGCTGCCCGTCACGGTGGTCATCAGCGGCTACGAGCATTTTGAGTTTGTCCGCGAAGCCATGTGCTGCGGCGCCATAGATTACATACTCAAGCCGGTGGATTCAGAGGATTTGCGCAAGCTGTCGGAGCGCCTGACCCATGCGATCGAGCAGAGAAACGCGCGCCGCCAGAATGAGGAACGCCTGCAGGCCTATGTGCAGCAGCACCTCAGAGAGATACAGCAGAAGCTGTTGAGCGATATACTCGACGGTTGCATCGACCGCAGCATGCTCGACGACATATACGCAACCTACGGCATCGACCTGCGCGGCGAGAGATTCTGCGCCGCAGTGATACAGCTCCAGAGGGCCAATCATATTCGGGAGCTGGCGTTTCAGGTGGCCCTCCGGCGCGTCGAGCTCGCGCTGGAGGAAATGCTTCGCAAGAAGTACAGCTTCAGCGTCTGCATGTTCAACATGGAAAACGCGCGCTACATACTGCTGATGAGCGGGCACAACGAGCTTCCGGACGCGGAAGTGGAGGCGCTGCTCAACGGCGCGCTGCACTGCTGCGCGCAGGTGAAGGAGGTCAGGGCGTACATCGGCAGGGGGAATCAGGTCAACGGCTACGAGCAGCTCAACGCATCCTATCTTCAGGCAAACCATGCGCTCGACCTCAAGGCGATGTTCGGCCCGGGCGTGGTTTACGATATACGCGACTACCAGCGAAGGACCGAGCTCTCCGACGCGGATCTTCTGCTGGTGGAAATGGAATCCAGGCTGTGCACCAACCAGTTCGACCAGGCCGAGAAGATCGCCAGAGAGTTTTTTGACCTGCTTTTGAAAAACGCGAACGGGTATTCGTCCTCGCAACTGCGGTATTTCATCATGCGCTGCCGCCTGTTGCTGCCAACGGCGCTCATCCGCAGCGGGCAGGACTTTGACGCGGACATACTCTTCAACGGCATGCGCACGCGCGGCATGGTCAACGAGCGCGAAATACGCGCCTCGCAGGAGCAGACGCTGCAAATGCTGCGCGCGCTGCGCCCCAACGCGGAGAGTTTCCGCTCGCATCAGCGCGGTGTGGCGGCGCAGCTGCGCGAATACATTGACAAAAACTACTACGACAGCGCGCTGAGCGTCGGCATGCTCTCGGCGAATTTCGGGTACAGCGCCAACTATATGGGCAATATTTTCAAAAAGACGTACTCCATATCCATCAGCGATTACATCAACCAGCGCCGCGTCCGGGAGGCGCAGCGGCTGATCTCGGAGACGAGCATGCACATCTACGAAGTTGCGTTCAAGGTGGGCTTCAGCGACCAGAACTACTTCAGCAAGACATTCAAAAGGTACACCGGACGCACACCGAGGGAATACAGGGACAGCCGATAGCCGCCCCAAAGGGCGGCTCAGGCCGCTGACAAAGCCCCCAAACGCAAAAATCACTTCCGAAAGAAAACAGGCGGATGTGATTTTTGCTTCCTGCGTCAGCTTCGCCTGCAAACTGCGGTCACTTACGTCTA
>DXVG01000171.1 GCA_019409045.1 Clostridiales bacterium
GCCATGATGATGGTCTTGCCGTCGTCGTTGATGTTGATCGGGCCGACGCCGGGAACCTCATAGCCCTCGACCTCCTGGCCGCTGAGGGTCAACCACGCGACGTACACGGACAGCTTGCCCAGGTCCGCGGGATTCCACAGCACGCCATAGTCCAGAGAGCCGTCCTTGAGGTAGGGCGCGGAGTCGGTCGGCATGGAGGTGCCCACCACGGAGATCTGATCCTGGAGGCCCTTCTCCTGCACGGCCATGGCTACGCCGATGGGCGCGGGCGTGGAGTAGCCGAGGATGCCCTTGAGATTCGGATACGCGGAGATCAGCGCCATGGCCTGCGTGTACGCCTCCTGGGCGGACTCGTCGGAGGGCATCGGATCGGTGACCAGCTTCAGATTCGGATACTTCTCGGCGGCATAGGCGAGGCCATAGTCGATCCAGCTGTTGAGGTTTGCGGCGGTGAGATAGCCGGTGACGATGGCGTATTCGCCCTCGTCGGTGCCCATGGCCTCCACGAGCAGGTCGAACAGCTTCTCGCCGAGCACCTTGTTGTCAACCTGCTGGATGGAGTAGGTCACATCGTCCGCATTGGCGGTGGTGTCCCAGTCCATTACAAGCACGCCTTCGGCGATGCACTTTTGCAGCGCAGGGCTCACGGAGTCGGGATCGTTGGGCGCGATGGCGAGGGCGTCGATGCCGTCGATGAGCAGGTCCTCAATCATCTGCACCTGCAGCGCGGCGTCGCCAGTGGTGGGGCCGGTGTAGATCACGTTGATGCCAAGCTCCTCGCCGGCCTCCAGGGCGCCGACTTCAGAGGCGTTGAAGTAGGGTATGCCAACGAGTTTGGGCATAACGACGACCGTCATATCCTCCTGCGCGATCGCGACGCAGGAAAAACAGAGCACCAGAGCCATAAAAACCGCAAAAACCTTCGTCATGCTTATACCTCACTTTCTTTATTCTGCATGAGCGTGATCTGCCCGATACGCTCAAACACATCCGGTTACTTTGCGAGCTTTACCTTTTCGCGGCTCGCGAAATGATTGATGGCAAGTACGCCGACAAGTATGAGTCCCGTGGCGATGTCCGTGAAATTGCGGTTGACCTTCAGTATGTTGAATCCGGAGGAGATCACCTGTATGATCGCGACGGCGATGACCGTGCCCATCACATGTCCGGACCCGCCGTTGATGGATGTGCCGCCCAGAACCACGGCCGCGATGGACTGCATGGTATAGCTTGAGCCGTAGTCCGCGCGTGCGCTGTTGTAGCGGCTGGTCATCAGTATGCCTGCGATGCCGGACATCAGCGCTGAGAACACATATACGCCCATCAGCGTCCTTTTTGTGTTGATGCCGCTAAAGCGCGTGGCCCTCTCGTTGCCGCCGACCATGTAGACGCTGACGCCCCAGCGGCTGCGCTCGATCATCAGATAGGCGATGACGATTACGACGATGTAGATCAGCATCGTATAGGGGACCTGCCCCACCGCTCCTGCGCCAATCTGCTGAAACAGCGCCGGAAAGCCGGATACGGACGAGCCGCGGGTTATGTTCAGCGATATGCCGTCAAACACGGTCTGTGAGCCGAGCGTCACCAGTATGGGAAGCACGCCGACGTAGGAGACGAAGAACCCGTTGAACAGCCCGCACAGCAGCGAGATCAGCAGCGTCAGCGCGATTCCGATGAGTATGCACGGAAGCTGCGCCATGCCCTCTCCGCCCGCGTAGAGCGTCTTCATGACGAAGGAGGCGATGATCGAGGAAAGCATGGCGGAGTTGACGATGGAGAGGTTGATGCCTCCCGTCATGATCACGACGCTCATGCCAATGGCAAGTATGCCGAACTCGGCCATCTGGAAGCTCATGTTCTTAAAATTCCTGACTGTCAGGAACTTGCCGGGCGCGAGTATGCCCATCACGCCCATCAGCACCAGCAACAAAATCAGCAATCTGTACTGCTGTGCGTTGCGCTCGAAATGCGCCTTCATCCGTTTGCGGCCCCCTTTCCCTCGATATCCACCTTGGTTTGCAGGCGCTCCTCGCGGTGTATCTTCATCATGTCGAAGCTGACGGTCAGCAGGATGATGAAGCCCACAATGATCGACTGCCAGTAGGTGGAGATGCGCGCCAGCGTGAGTCCATTGGATATGAAGGCGAACAGCAGCATCCCCAGGAACGTTCCCAGCACGGAACCCTGACCGCCGCTCATCAGCGCGCCTCCGAGCACGACCGCGCCGATCACGTCCATTTCAAAGCCCAGGAACGCATTCGGGTCCACGCACTTCATGATCCCGGTGTAGGTGATGCCGGCAAAGCCGTACATCAGGCCCGCGTAGAAATAGGCGAACGTGCGCAGCCTCTGCGTCTTGAGGCCGATTCGCTCGGCGGACACGGGGTTGCCGCCCATGGCCATGATCGAGCGGCCGAGCATGGTGCGCTTGAGCAGGAACCAGGTCAGCGCGAGCATCGCGCCGTAGAGCAGCATCTGCACGGGTACGCCGATGCTGGAACCCGCCTCGTTGGTGTAGGCAAAGAACTTATACAGTCCAAAATCTCCGATCTTTTGCGGCAGGTTGTTGATCCATGTGCCGTTGGTGTAGTACTTGATAAAGCCCATGATGACGGAATTTGAGCCGAGGGTGGCGATGATGGGCGGCAGCTTCAGATAGGACACCATGCATCCGTTGATCGCGCCCACCGCGCCGCCAATGAGTATGCCCAGCAGGTAGAGCACGATCAGGTTGTCCAGGCCCGTGGTCACCATCAGTTGTCCGGTGAGCACCGTGACCAGCGCAAGGTTCCCGCAAACGGATGCGTCGATGCCGCCGGTGATGATGATCAGCAGCATGCCCAGCGCGCATATGCCCAGCACGGAATTGGACTTGAGCACGTCCATCAGATTGTCGAAGGACAAAAACTTGGGATTGAACAGCGTTGCAATGATCATCACCGCGACGAGAATGATCGCAACCGACGTCTCGCGGTTGCCCATGGCGCGCTTTAACCTTGCTTTCATGCTCCCTTCTCCCCTTCCGCATACGCGAGAACGGCCTTTTCCATGATCTGTTCCTGGCTGAGCCCTTCCGCGTCAAATTCACCGTTGATACGGCCCCGCCGCATGACAAGCACGCGATCGGAAATGGCGAGTATCTCCGGAAGCTCGCTGGAGACCATGATCACCGCCATGCCCTCGTCCGCCAGGTTGCGCAGCAGCTGATGAATCTCGGACTTTGCGCCGACGTCGATGCCGTTGGTGGGCTCGTCCACCACGAGCACCTTTGGCTGCGTGGCCAGCCACTTTGCGACGACCACCTTCTGCTGGTTGCCGCCGGAGAGCTTTTCCACCTGCATATAGGGATAGGGCGGTTTGACGTTGAGCTGCCTGATCAGCGCCAGCGCGCTGTGTCTGCGCTCCCCAAAGGAGATCAGCCCGCGCCGGACAAACTTGCGCAGTATCGAGAGCGTGATATTGCTCTCCACATCCTGTTGCATGACCAGTCCCTCGGTCTGTCTGCTTTCGGGCACATAGGCGATGCCGAGCGCCTGCGCCTCTGAGGGCGACTTCGGGGCGACCCGCTTGCCCTCAAGCAGTATCTCGCCGCTCTCCGGAGGGTTCAGGCCGAACAGCGCGCGCACCGTCTCCGTGCGGCCGGCGCCTACGAGCCCGGTGATCCCCAGCACCTCGCCGCGGCGGACCTTGAAGGATATATCCTGATAGTTTCCGCGTTTGGATATGTTCTTTACCTCGAGCACGACCTCGCCGATGTTCTTGCCGCACAAGTGCTCTGCCTTGATCTCACGGCCGACCATCATGGTGATGATTTCGTCCGTTGTCGTCTCCCCGTTCAGGCGCGTGCCAATGTAATGGCCGTCGCGCAGCACGGTCATGCGGTCGCTGATCTTAAACAGCTCGTCCAGCTTGTGGCTGATGAATATGATCGACATGCCGCGGCCCTTCAGCTCCTGCACCACATTGAAAAGGTGCTTTACCTCGCCGGAGGACAGCGCGCTTGTGGGCTCGTCCATGACCAGGAGCTTTGCGTCGTAGACGAGGGCGCGCGCGATGGCGACGAGCTGCTGTTTCGCCGTGGAAAGCGAGCTGAGCTTTGCGTTGAGGTCGATGTCCACGCCCAGGATCGACAGCGCCTTGCGGCTGGTTTGCTCCATGGTCTTCCAGTCGATGAGCTTGCGCTTGCTCTCGATCTGTCGGCTGAAGGCGATGTTCTCCTTTACGCTCAATGTGGGAAACAGAGAGAAATCCTGATAGATGACCATAATCCCGCGCCGCATGGATTCCGTGGGCGTGAGCCCCTGCACGACCTCGCCCTCGATCTCGATCCGCGCGCCCGGGTCGGGCCGGTAAACGCCTGCGAGCACCTTGATCAGCGTGGATTTGCCCGCGCCGTTTTCTCCGATGAGCCCATGCACCTCTCCGTGGCGAACGTCAAAATTGATGTTCGTCAGGGCGTTTACGCCAGGGAACGTCTTGGACACGTTGCTCAATTTCAGAAACGGTACGTCCCGCGAGGAGTTTTCCTGTGACATGCGCTTCACTCCCGTCCTCTGTCCTTATATGAAAATTATACGAAGGAAGCTGTACAAAGTGAATGGAATAATCACGAAAAAAGAAGGAAAAATCAAAGCGATCCGGCAATATGATTATCAAACGAGCGCAAAAAAGCCGCCCTTTGGGGCGGCACAGTATGTTGACAAGGTCAACATACTGCCAGAGTGTTGAGAAAGCCCGCAAGGCAAGGAAGCGAGCCTGCAAACAAGGTT
>DXVG01000172.1 GCA_019409045.1 Clostridiales bacterium
AGACGATGCCGCCCTTGATGAACGAGCACATGCCGTAGAACTCGAGGCTGTCGGCCGTGTAGGCCAGCTCGCCCAGCGAGACCATCTCCTCCACGTCGTCGATCTGGAACAGGCCCTGATACTTGAGGTTGTGGATGGTGAACACGGTCTTGATGCCGCGGTACTGCTCGAGCTTGCGGTACTGTATGTCGAGCATCGGCGGGATCAGGCCGGTCTGCCAGTCGTTGCAGTGCAGTATGTCGGGCACAAAGTCGATCAGCGGCAGGCTCTCGAGCACCGCGCGGCAGAAGTAGGCGAACCGCTCGCCCTCGTCCGCGCCATAGCCGTAGATGTAGTTGCGGCCGAAGTACTGCTCGTTATCGACGAAGTAGAAGGTAATCCCCTCGTAGACGAGCTTTTCGATGCCCACATACTGCCTGCGCCAGCCGAGGTTGACGTAGAAAAACAGCACATGCTCCATCTTTTCGCGCCAGCGGGCCTCGATGGCGGAATACATGGGCAGCATCACGCGCACGTCCGCGCCCTGCGCGAGAAGCTGCTTGGGCAGAGCGCCCACCACGTCCGCAAGGCCCCCCGTCTTGACAAACGGCACACACTCGCTCGCGGCAAACAGTATCTTCATTGGGATACCCCCTTTTTACAGCGTTACATTCTTTCCGATGACGATCGGGTACTGGCTCTGGCCGATGAGGCGGCCGTGGTTGCGGATGGTGACGTTCTTGTCGAGGATCACGTTCTCCAGCTCCACAAAGTCCTCCACTTCGCTGTCCTGCATGATGATGGCGTTTTTGACCGAGGCGCCGCGGCCGATGTGCACGCCGCGGAACAGCACGCAGTTTTCCACGTTGCCCTCGATCACGCAGCCGTCGCCCACCAGAGAGTTGCGCACGCTGTTGGCGTCGCGGTAGATGGCGGGCACGTCGTCGCGCGTCTTGGTGTAGACGGGGTTGGTCATGTTGAACAGCTCGCGCCGCACGCCCGCGTCCAGCAAATCCATGTTGCAGCGGAAGTAGCTTTTGATGGTCTCGATGCGGCGGTAGTAGCCGGTGAACTCGTAGCCGTACACCTTGAGCGAGCCGGACTTGATCGACGGCTGCAAGAGCTCGCGGTTGATGTCGTGCGAGCCGTGCGCCGCCGCGCCGTCCACCAGGTGAATCAGCAGCGTGCGCTTGACCAGCAGCACGTTCATGTACATGTTGTCGTAGCTGGCGGCGTTGGGGTTGACCTCCATGTCGGTCACGCGGCCCTCCTCGTCCACCTGCAAAAACGCGTGCGTGCGCTTGTTGGTGGAGCCCAGCTCCATGTTCTTGCGCACCTTGGTGTACAGAAGCGTGATGTCCGCGTCGGTCTCCTCGTGGCGGCGGATCATGGACTCAAAGTTCATGTTGAAGACCATGTTGCTGTTGGTGAGGATCGCCAGCTTCTGGTTTGAGCGGCGCAGGTAGTCGAAATTGGCGCGCAGCGCGTCCAGCACGCCCGTGTACTCGCCGCCGTTTTCCTGGGTGACGAACGGGGGGAGTATGAACAGGCCGTTGTTGCGGGTGTGCAAATCCCACTCCTTGCCCGCGCCCAGGTGGTCCATGAGCGAGCGGTAGTTGCGCTGCATGATGACGCCCACGTTGCGGATGCCGGAATTGGCCATGCTGGAGAGTATGAAGTCCACCACGCGATAGCGGCCCGCGAGCGGCAGCGCAGCGACGGAGCGCTGGCTGGTGAGCTCGCGCAGGGAAAGGTCGTCCTTGTTGGTGTAGATAATGCCCATCACGCTCTTCATTTCGCGTCCGCCTCCCTCTTGGCAACTTCCTGCGCGTCCACCTGTTCGCCCGCGGCCACGGCAAAGCCCTCGGGAAGCACCGTGTCCTGCCCGACCAGCGCGATCTCGCCGTCGGCCTGGCCGACCACGCAGTTCTGACCCACCACGCAGTTCTCCGCCACGATGGCGCGGCGCACCACCGCGCCGGGCTCGACGCGCGCGTAGGGCATGATGACGCTGTCCTCCACCACGGCGCCCGAGGCGATCTCCACGCCGTAGAACAGCACGCTGTTTTTCACCGTGCCGTTTACCTCGCAGCCCTCGGCGATCATGCTGCCGGTCACGGTGGCGTCGCTGCCGATGTAGTGCGGCGGGAGCACCGGGCTTCTGGCGTAGACCGGCCATCTCTGGTCGCTCAGGTTGAACTCCGGCGGTATCTTCAGAAGGTCCATGTTCGCTTCCCACAGGCTCTCGATGGTGCCCACGTCCTTCCAGTAGCCCTGGAAGGCGAACGCCTTGAGGCGCAGCTTGTCGCGCAGCATGGCGGGGATGATGTTCTTGCCGAAGTCGTTTTTGGAGGTCGCGTCCGCGGCGTCCTTGGTCAGGTACTGCTTGAGCACCGACCAGGTGAAGATGTACACGCCCATGCTGGCCAGGTTGCTCTTGGGGTTCTTGGGCTTTTCCTCGAACTCGACGATCGTGTTCTGCTCGTCCACGTTCATGATGCCGAACGACGGCGCCACCTCCCACGGCACGGGGCGCACGGCGATGGTGATGTCCGCCTCGGAATCGACATGCGCGGCCAGCATCTTGTTGTAGTCCATCTTGTAGATGTGGTCGCCCGAGAGGATGAGCACATAATCCGGGTCATACTGCTCGATAAAGCTCACGTTCTGATAGATGGCGTTGGCCGTGCCGCGGTACCACTCGCCGCTCTTGGCCTTCATGTAGGGCGGCAGGACAAACACGCCGCCGTTGAGAAGGTCCAACCCCCAGGGCTGTCCGGAGCCTATGTAGCGGTTGAGCTCCAGCGGCTGATACTGCGTGAGCACGCCCACCACGTCGATGCCCGAATTGGCGCAGTTGGACAGCGGGAAGTCAATGATCCTGTACTTTCCGCCAAAGGGGACCGCCGGCTTTGCGACCACCTTGGTCAGCAAGCCCAGCCGGCTTCCCTGTCCGCCGGCGAGCAGCATGGCTATGCACCGTTTCTTTCTCATGACGACCATCCCTGCCTTTATATGGTGAAATGTGGGAAGATAGAATCCCTATAACTTACACATAACATTATAGCGCAAAATCAAAACAAAAGCCATACGCGCAATGGAAAAAATTGCGACGGTTTTTTGGTCGAGATGGAAAAAACAGTGAAAATTTACAAAAAAAGAGGCCTGACACAGTGTGAACAGGCCAAAATTGGGCGCCCTGATGCGCGTTCAGGCGCTTCCCAGCGCGTCGGAGAGGCGGGCGAGCTGCGCCAGGGACAGCGCCTCGCCGCGCACGCGCGCGTCCAGGCCGGCGCGCTCGAGCGCCCCGGCCGCCTGATCGGCGCTCAGGCCGAAGGCGGCGCGCAGGTTGTTTTGCAGCGTCTTTCTGCGCATGGCGAACGCCGCGGAGAGCACGCGCAGAAACAGCGCCTCGTCGCGCGGGCGGACGGGCCGCTGCGCGTAGATGTCTATGCGCAGAAACGCGCTGTGCACATGCGGGCGCGGCTCGAACGCCTCCGGCGGGAGCTCCAGGAGCACGCGCGGCTCGCCGAAGTAGCGCACCGTGGCGGACAGGAGGCACCACGCCTTCTGGCCGGGCAGGCTCGTGATGCGCTCGGCGGCCTCCTTCTGCACCATGACCGCCACGCTGCGAAAGCCGGGGCCGCGGGTGAGCAGGCGCGTGACCGCGTCGGCGGTGATGTAATACGGAAGGTTCGCCACCACGCGCGCGCCGGGCGGGGCCAGCGCGCACAGGTCGGCCTTGAGCGCGTCGGCGTAGACCACGCGGGCGTTCTCCCGGCCCTCGAGCATCTCGCGCAGCACGGGCTCCAGCCGCCGGTCCAGCTCCACGGCGGTGACCGAGCGCGCGCGCAGGCTCAGAAGGCGCGTCATCAGCCCCGGGCCGGGGCCGATCTCCAGCACGTCGTCGCACGCCTCCACGCCCGCAAGGTCGATCAGCTGCGCAAGCAGTTGCTCGTCCAGCAAAAAGTTCTGGCCCAGCGAGTGCGCGGCGCGAAAGCCGTGCTTTTCCAGCAGCGCGCGCGCGCGCAGGCCGGGGGAAATGTCGCTCATGGCTCCGCCTCCCATTCGTCGCGCAGGATCGAGTAGCACACGCCGTCGATAAAGCGGCCCTTGATGAATCTGGACCTGCGCAGCGTGCCCTCGCACGTCATGCCCGCCTTGCGCATGACCTTGCCCGAGTTGGGGTTCTCCCGGTCGTGCATGGCGGCGATGCGCTCGAGGCCGACATTTTCAAAGAGAAAGCCGATCACGGCGCGCAGCGCCTCGGCCACGATGCCGCGCCCCCACCACGCGCGGCCGATGCAATAGCCGAGCCAGCAGCCGCGGTTCTCCGCGTCCAGCCGCACGACGCTGATGTCGCCCACCAGCGCGCCCTCAAACTCGATGCCCCAATCGTAAAAATCATCCCGCGCATAGTTTTTGACCAGCGCCTCCAGATATGCGCGCGCGGCGTCGGCGTCGGCATACGGCTCCCATGTGAGATAGCGCGTCACCTGCGGGTCGCTCGCCCAGTTTTCATACATCTGCCGCGCGTCGCCCTCGCACAGGCGGCGCAGCAGCAGCCGGGGCGTGCGCAAAGACACGGTTCCAGTGTGTTCAAGCTGCATGCGATCTCCCCTCTTATGCAAAACAGGAGCCGGCGTGCCGGCTCCTGTCAGGATGTTGACGATGTCAACAGACTGACAGGGCGTTGAGAAAGCCCGCAAGACAAGGAAGCGAGCTTGCAAACAAGGGAGCTTACTTGGACGTAAGTGACCGCAGTT
>DXVG01000173.1 GCA_019409045.1 Clostridiales bacterium
AGCCTGTCCACGCCCGTGATGATGGCCGAGCTCTCGATGACGCGCACGTTCGCGCCCATCTTGCGCAATTCGTCCAGGAAGCGGAAGCGGTTTTCAAAGATCGTCTCGGTGACGATGCTGGTGCCCCGCGCCACGGTCAAAAGCGCGGACATGGGCTGCTGAAGGTCGGTCGGATAGCCGGGATAGCCCTGCGTTTTGACGTTCACGGAGCGGAACACGCCGTTTGAGCGCACATGGATCCAGTCGTCCTCGCTCTCGACGCGCACGCCCATTTCCAGAAGCTTGGCGGACAGGGATTCCATGTGCGCCGGGATGGCGCCGGTGATCAGCACGTCGCCCGCGGTGGCCGCGGCGGCGATCATGAGCGTGCCCGTCTCGATCTGGTCGGGGATCACGGTGTAGTTCGCGCCGTGCAGATGCCGGCCGCCGCGCACGCGGATGACGTCCGTGCCCGCGCCTTTGACCGACGCGCCCATCGCCGAGAGGAAGTTGGCAAGGTCGACGATGTGCGGCTCCTTGGCCGCGTTGTGGATGCAGGTGGTGCCGCTCGCGTTGACCGCGGTGAGCATGCTGTTGACCGTCGCGCCCACGGAGGGCATATCCAAAAAGATGTCGTTTCCGATGAGCTCCTCCGCCTCGGCCTCGAGGTTGCCGCCGAGCGTATCCACGCTGGCGCCGAGCGTGCGCATGGCCTTGAGCGTCTGGTCGATCGGCCGCGCGCCGATGTCGCAGCCGCCGGGCAGGGGAACGCTCGCCCGGCCGAATATGCCCAGAAGCACCGGCGCGAAGTAGTACGAAGCGCGCATGAGGCTGGTCAGCTCATACGGCGGGTCGTACTTGTCCACCGTGCGCGGGTCCACGCGCAGCACGTTGTTTTCAAACTCGACGCCCGCGCCCAGCCAACGCATCGTGTCTATGAGCACATGAATGTCGTTGATGTCGGGCAGGTTCTCGATCACCGACGGCGAGTCCGCCAACAGCGCCGCGGGTACGACCGCCAGCGCCGCGTTCTTGCCGCCGCTGACCATGACCTCGCCCTCCAGACGGCGTCCGCCGCGGATCAGCAGCTTTTCACCCATATCAAATCCGGAAAACCCGGCTCCTTTCAATGATGACACCCGCCGCAGCAACCGCAGTTGCCGCTGCAGCTTCCCGAGCCCTTCGCGCCGAAGGCGCAGGACCCCGTATAGTCGCGCACGGCCTTTTCGCCGCACTTTTCGCAGACGGCCTGCTTGCGCTTTTCGATGCTGGCGAGCACCTCAAAGCGATGGCCGCACCTGGTACACTTCCATGCGTATAACGGCACAAACGTCCCCTCCGAACCATTTCGATTTGATAAACATTTCCTGCCGCATCTTATATTATACATGACGATTCCGTTTCAATCAAGCCTGAAACGGAAGATTATCACAAAACTTACCGGGATTTTCTTCCAATTCTTCCAAAAACCGGTGGACTTCGCGATTTGCGCGGATTGCCAAACGCGGCTTCATATGCTAAAATCTTCCTCGTATGCAGGCACACAGCCTGTCAGGAACGGAGGATTCCATGTCCAGGGAGATCCGGACGCTGTCCTTTCGGGGACTTCGCGTCAGCTTCAGCATCGTCCGGCCCGAGGCGCACATGCGCCACCGGCTGCTGCTTTTGTGTTCCCCGCTGATGACGGGGTTCCACTGGCGCAAGCTGCTGCCGGAGCTGTCGGAGCTGGGCTGTCTGTGCGTGCTGGCGGACCTTCCCGGCTTTGGGCAGGCGGCGCAGGGCGCGGCGTTCCCGCGCGGGTGCGCCACGCGCGCGCGCATGGTCTGGGGCGTGCTGGACGACGTGGACGCGCGCGTCGGCGGGCACAACGCGCTCTGGCACCTGGCGGCGCATGGCGCGGCATGCTCCACGGCGCTGGCCATGGCCGCCGAGCAGCCCGATTCGGTGCGCTCGCTGATCCAGATATCGCCCCTGTTCTGCGGCGAGGGCGTGTTCTCGCGCAGGGACGAGGCCGAGCGCATGGTCTCCCGCGCGCTCTCCGGGCCCCGCGCGCTTTCCTCGTTCATCGCCCACGCGGCGCGCAAGCCGCTTCCGGACTACAGCGTGGAGCGCATATGGGCGTCGTTTGCCCGCCCGGGCGCGCGCTCGATGCTGGTGGACCTGCTCAGCGCGCGGGACACCGCGCCCGGCGCGCCCGGGTTCTGCCCATCCATTGCCGTCTGGGGCGGGAGCGACCCGCTGATGCATGCGCAGACGCGCGAACACCTGCGCGCGCTCATTCCCGAGATCGAGGCGCATGTGATCCGCACCGCCGGCCACTTCCCGATGGAGACGCACAGCCGCGCGCTGCGCGATTATCTGCGCGGATGGCTGCGATATGTCGGCTGACCCCTCGCTTTTTTGGCTGTTTTCCTGTATAATGGAGCCAGACAGGACCGAGGTGAGCGCATGCCCAGATTGGAGCCGTATTCACGAAAGCTGAGCTATACATACGCGCTGGGGCTGTTTCCGTCGCTGACGCTGATGGACGCGCGGCCCGAGCTCGCCATGCGCCTTTTGCTGCATCCCGACGGCATGGGCAACGAGGGCGTGGAGAAGCTGCGCGCGCGCTGCCGTGAGCGCGGCGTGCGCGAGGAGGAGGCCGGGCGCGTCCTGCGCCGGGAGTCCAGGAAGGACAACTGCTACGCAGGCATCGTGTTTGAAAAGCGCGAGGACGTGCTGGACGCGCAGCGCGACCACATCGTGCTCTGCCAGATCTCCGACGAGGGCAATCTGGGCACGGCGCTGCGCTCCGCGCTGGGCTTCGGCTACGCGGACGTGGCGCTCGTGCGCCCGTGCGTGGACGTGTTCGAGCCGCACGTCGTGCGCGCGTCGATGGGGGCCTTCTTCCACCTGCGCGTGCGCACGTTCGACGCGTTTGAGGACTATCGCGCCCTGTATCCGGAGCGCGCGCTGTATCCGTTCATGCTCGACGGCGCGCGGCCGCTCGACGCGGTGGCGCGCGAGGCGAAGTCGCCGTTTTCCCTCGTGTTCGGAAACGAGCAGGCGGGGCTTCCCGCGCGCTTTCAGACGCTGGGGCAGAGCGTTTGCATCCCCCAGAGCGACAAGATCGACTCGCTGAATCTGGCCGTGGCCGTCTCCGTCGGCGCGTATGCCTTTGCCGGCAACAGGAGGAATTGAAGTATGATACAGGATGACGTTCGCGTCTGCATTGAGGAGCTCATATCGCTTGAGCGACCGTTTTTCAACCCCGTCGGCCTGCTGGTGGTGGGCTGCTCCTCCAGCGAGATCGCGGGCGGCGTGATCGGCCACGCCTCCGCGTACGAGCTGGGCGAGGCCGTGGCCCGCGCCGCGCTGGAGTGCGGGCGGGAGCTGGGCTTTGCCTGCGCGTTTCAGTGCTGCGAGCATCTCAACCGCGCGCTGGTGATCGAGCGCGCGCAGGCGCAGGCGCGGGGGGCGCGCATCGTGTGCGCGGTGCCGCGGCCCAAGGCGGGCGGCTCGCTGGCAACGGCCGCGTACAGGGCGATGTCCGAGCCCGTGCTGGTGGAGTGCATCGAGGCCGACGCGGGGCTGGACATCGGCCAGACGCTCATCGGCATGCACCTGCGCCGCGTGGCCGTGCCCGTGCGCCTCTCCCGCGCGCGGATCGGCGAGGCGCTTCTGACCGCCGCGCGCACGCGCCCGCCGCTCATCGGCGGCGAACGCGCGCGCTACACACCCGAGGACTGACGCGTTTACCCGCAAGGAGGCCGCCATGTTCAGCCAAGCTCTCAGCGTCATACTGCGCACGCTGGACGCGCGCCGCGCGCCCATGCCCCGCGTGCCCGAAGCCGCGGCGCTCAACGCCACGCGCGAGGCGCGGCGCGCGCTTTCCCACGACCTTCGCGTGCCGCCGCTCTCCGAGCGGATGGAGGAGCCGAAGCTGTACCGCGCGCTGATGCGCGAGCGCAGGCGCGACCTGGAGGCGCTGCTTCTTGCGGACGTGGACGATGGCAGGCGCGCGCTGGATCTGATCTGCGCGCTGTGCGAGGAATCGAGCTGGGCGGCGGAGGCGCAGGAGCCGTTTGAGGACGAGAAGCACCCGCAGATCGATTTGCAGGCCGCGGATACCGCGGCGCTGCTGGGCTGGGCGTGGCGCGTGCGCGAGGATGCGCTCAGCGCCGTCAGCCCCCGCATATACGCGCGCATGCGCTACGAGGTAGATCGCCGCGTGATCCGGCCGCTGATCGCGCATGAGGACTATGTGTGCTCCCCCGCCGCGCTGTGCGGCGCGGTGACGGCGCTGTTGCTGCTGGAGGAGGACAGGGACCGGCTCGGCGCGACGCTGCGGCCGCTGCTTCGGCAGCTGGACGCCGCCTGCGCGTGCGCGGAGACGGCGCGCGCGCCCCTAGAGGAGCGGCTGGCGGACGCGACGGCGCTTGCGGACCTTGCGCATCTTCTGCGCAAGGCGACGGTGGGCGCGGTGGACCTGACGCGCTCCGTGCCCTCGTCCGCGATGCTGGACGAATTGCTGTTTGGCCACATACAGGAGGATTGGTTCTTTACCTGCACACGCGGCGCGTGCAGGCCCGGCCTCTCCGGCGCGGCGCTCTACCGGCTGGGCCGCTTCTGCGGCGACGGCGCGCTGCGCTCGCTGGGCGCGGCGCTGTGCGGCGGGCACACACCGCCCTCGCCCACGGTCACCGGTCGGCTCTGGGATGTTTCGCTGCGGGAGGCGCTGGACGGCGAGATCGCCGCGCCGCCGCGGCTCAAGCA
>DXVG01000174.1 GCA_019409045.1 Clostridiales bacterium
GGCCTGGTCATGGCCGCCAGCTGATGGCAGCGGTGGTACTCGGCGGCGTCGGCGTTTCTGGGCGGCGTCTGGCGCGCGTTGCGCGCGCGGCGCGCCACATCCTGCTCGGGCCCGGTCAGCATCGGCTCCACGCGGGCAAACGCCTCGGCCTGCGCGTGCGCGCACACCCGCCGCACGGCCTGAATGTGCATATCGCGCACATGGCCGCCGCGCCGCACGAGCTGCGAGCGCACATACAGGTCGTACAGGCTGTCGCCCAGATAGGCAAGCTCCAGGGAGCCGGGCAGCATCCCCGGAGCGAAGCCAAAGCCCTTCATTGCGTCAGTTTCCCACCGTTTCGAGATATTTTGCATACGCGCCGTCCCAGGCGGCGCCGTCCCCGGGCTGGAAGCGCCGGGTGGGGAAGGATGCCTCGACCACGCGGCGAAGCCCCGCAAGGTCGGAAATCGCGCCCACGCCCATGGCCTGCACCAGGAGGTTTCCGATGACGGTGCCCTCGTCCGGCCCGGCGATGACCGGCCGCGCGATGGCGTCGGCGGTGAAGCGGTTGAGCATGTCGTTCTTGCTGCCGCCGCCGACGATGTTGAGCGCGCTTATGCGCTTTTTGAGCAGGTCCTTCTCCAGCCGCTCGATGGCCCAGCGGTACTTGAGCGCGAGGCTCTCGTAGATCACGCGGGCGATCTGGCCGCGCGACTGCGGGACGCGCTGGCCGGTCTTGCGGCAGTATTCCTGGATGCGGGCGGGCATGTCGTTGGGCGCGAGGAACCAGGGGTCGTCCACGTCGATAAAGGCGATGAACGGCTCGGCCTGCTCGGCCATCTCCACGATCTGGGAAAAGCTCACCGCGTCGGTGCGGCGGTCCCACTCGCGCTTGCACTCCTGTATGATCCACAGGCCCATGATGTTCTTCAGCAGCCGTATGGTGCCGTCCACGCCGCCCTCGTTGGTGTAGTTGGCCTCCATCACTTCCCGCTCGCACAGGGGGGTGCGTATCTCCGCGCCCAGGAGCGACCAGGTGCCCGAGCTGATGTAAGCGAAGTCCGGCCCGTCCGCGGGGATGGCGGCCACGGCGCTGGCGGTGTCGTGCGAGGCCACGGCGATGACGGGGATCTCCCCCACGCCGCACTCGCGCGCGATCTTGGGAAGCAGCGTGCCGCGCAGGCTGCCGCTGGGCTGTATGGGCGTGAAGATGCGCCGGGGCAGGCCGAAGCGGTCGATCAGCTCGAAATCCCAGTCCCGCGTGAAGGGGTCGATCAGCTGCGAGGTGGAGGCGATGGTGTATTCCGTGCCCACCTTGCCGGTGAGCAGGTAGGCCAGAAGGTCGGGCATCATCAGCATCTTGTCCGCGGCCTCGAGCGTGGGGTCGCCCTCGAGCTTCATCGCGTAGAGCTGATAGAGCGTGTTAAACTGTATAAACGCAAGCCCCGTGTGGCGGAAGATCTCCTCCTTGGGCATGACCTCGAACGCCTTTTCCATCACCCCGTCGGTGTGCGTGTCGCGGTAGTGCGTGGGAACGCCCAGCAGCCGGCCGTCTTTGTCGATCAGGCCAAAGTCCACGCCCCAGGTATCGATGCCGATGGCGTCGATCTCCACGCCCTGCCTGGCGGCCTTGTTCAGCGCCTGCTTCATCTCGAAGAAAAGCCGCGGCACATCCCAGCAAAAGCGCCCCACCAGCTCCACCGGCTCGTTGGGGAAGCGGTGCAGCTCGCTGAGCTGTATGCGCTCACCGTCGAAGCTGCCCAGCATCGCCCTGCCGCTGGATGCGCCGAAGTCGAACCCCAGGAAGTTGTATGTCTGCTTCATGGAAACCCGCTCTCCTTTGCTTCACATTTCTCTGACAACAGTATACCAGATATGGAGCGCCTTTCACAAGTTCCACGGCGAAAAAAGCTAAAGTCTGCATGAAATTCATAATCGTGGCCGTATATACAATGCATGAAAGCAGCCTTCATCCACACTTTCCACAGGGTTTTCCACAGATTTTGGGTGGAAAAGCCTTGCATGGCGGGGTTTTCCACCGTTATGCAGCCACGCGACCGACGAATCGTCACACCTTTTCCACAGACCAAAGTTCTTTTTCGTCACAATTTAAGGAAAAACGGTCTGTTTTGTGACAATATTGCGACGAACTCCCGCTAATTTTTGTCCATATCGCAGATTTTCGCCGGTTTTCCACATCCAAACACATGTTTTCATCTGCTGAAATGTTTCGTTTTGAGGGGTATATTTTACAGATGTATTGCATTTTTTGGTATTCGGTTTATACGCCGACCGCGTCGCCCCCGGTCGGATCGAACATGCGCAGCGACGGCAGGGCGTTTAAGTCCAGCGCGGCCACCTCGCCGCGCATCAGCCGATAGAACGCGGCCGAGCCGATCATCGCGGCGTTGTCTGTACACAGCGCCACGGGCGGCAGGTAGACCTTCAGCCCCGCGGCGCCCCCCTGCCGGGAGAGCTCGCGGCGCAAAAGGCGGTTGGCGGCCACGCCGCCCGCCGCGGCCAGGGAGCTCGCGCCCGCCTCCACGGCGGCGGCCACGCTCTTGCTCACCAGCGCGTCCACCACGGCGCGGCGGAAGCTCGCGGCAAAGTCGGCGGCGTTGATCGCCTCGCCCTGCTGGCGCAGGTTGTGGGCCTGGTTGATGACGGCGGTCTTTAAGCCGCTGAAGGAAAAGTCGTCCCTGCCCGGCGTGTGCGGCTGGGGGAAGCGGTAGCGGTTGTCGTCGCCCTCCTCGGCCAGCCTGTCCAGAAGCGGCCCGCCGGGATAGGGGATGTCCAGCACGCGCGCCACCTTGTCAAAGACCTCGCCCGCGGCGTCGTCCAGCGTCTGGCCGAGCAGGCGGTATTTTCCGTAGTGCTCGACCAGCACGATGTGGCTGTGCCCGCCGGAGGCGACCAGGCACACAAAGGGCGGCTCGAGCTCGGGATGGGCGATGTAGTTGGCGCTCACATGGCCCTCGATGTGGTTGACGGCCACCAGCGGAAGGCCCCGCGCGTAGGCGAGCGCCTTGGCGTAGCTCACGCCGGTGAGCAGCGCGCCCACGAGCCCCGGCCCGCAGGTGACGGCCACGGCGTCGACGCCCTCGAGCGTCATGCCGGCCTCGGCAAGCGCCGCGTCCACGAGCGGGTCCAGCGCCTCGACGTGCATGCGCGAGGCGATCTCCGGCACCACGCCGCCGAACAACGCGTGGCGGTCGACCTGCGAGAGTATCTGGTTGGCCAGCACCTCCCGCCCGTCGCGCACGATGGCCACGGCCGTCTCGTCGCAGCTGGATTCAAAGGCAAGTATGGTGGCGCGGCCCGCCCGCCGGAGCTGTTCCACGCGCTGATTCATACAAATCTCCTCCCGAATTGCACGCCGAATACGGCCAGCGGCACGGCGAGCATGTACGCAAGCGCGCGCACGGCGATCACACCGGCGATGTCGATAAAAAACTGCTCCGGCAGAAGCCGCACGAGCAGGTCGGTCTGCGCGTCGAGCAGCCACAGATCGTTGGTAAAGAGCACCTCATGAAAAAAGGTAAAGGCGGAGGAGAAGTCCACCGCCGCCCAGGCGGCGAACGCACCCAGCGGCACAAGCAGCACAGCAAGCCCCACAAGGCACATCGCCAGCACGCGCGCCCCGCGCGCGAGCCACAGCCCCGCGACCAGCAGCGCCGCCGCCGCGGCCAGCAGTATCCCCCGCGCCGCGCGCGCCAGGTCAAACAGCGCCAGCACGTCGCGCATGTGGGCAAGCTCCTTTTCGTTGAAGGGGGAATCCGCGAGCGCCGCCTCGTCGCCCGCGAGGTAGTCCGCGAGCATGCCGTCGAGCCGCTCCATCTCCTCCTGCGAGACGCCCGCGGCCTCCGGCAGGCCGTTTTCCTCCTGCAATTCACGGTAGATGCCGTCGTTGGTGCCGCAGCTGATGACCACGTTTAGAAGCAGCGCGGCGAACAGGCAGAAAAACCCCAGCGCGGTCAGCGCCATGCCCCATCTTCTCATAGCGTTCTCCCAAAGCGATCCGGCGGACGGAGAGGTCCCCCGTCCGCCGGAGATGCAAGCGTCACTCGGCCATCATCTGAAGATAGGCGGTGACGAAGCCCTCGAGCTTGCCGTCCATGACGGCGGATACGTCGCCCATCTCGTAGCCCGTGCGCAGGTCCTTGACCATGGTGTAGGGCTGGAACACATAGGAGCGGATCTGGCTGCCCCACTCGATCTTCTTCTGCTCGCCCTTGATGTCGCCCATCTGCTCCTGCCGCTGCTTTTCCTTGAGCTCGGCCAGCTTGGCGCGCAGCATGCGCATACAGGTTTCCCGGTTCTGCACCTGCGAGCGCTCGTTCTGGCACTGCACCACCACGCCCGTGGGGATGTGCGTCATGCGCACGGCCGAGTCGGTGCGGTTGACGTGCTGGCCGCCCGCGCCGGAGGCGCGATAGGTGTCGATGCGCAGGTCCTCGGGCCGGATCTCGATCTCCCCGTCGTCCTCGATGATGGGGGCGACGTCCAGCGATGCAAACGACGTGTGCCGCCGCGCGTTGGAGTCAAAGGGCGATATGCGCACCAGCCGGTGCACGCCGCGCTCGGCCTTGAGATAGCCGTAGGCGTAGTCGCCCTCGACCTCGAAGGTGACGGACTTGATGCCCGCCTCGTCGCCGTCGAGCAGGTCGATCTCCCTGACCTTGAAGCCCATGCGCTCGGCGTAGCGGACGTACATGCGGTAGAGCATCTGCG